>NZ_JBFUGW010000007.1:0-62242 GCF_056402735.1 Rhizobacter sp. P3_C12 | reverse complement strand
CTGGTGGGCAGCACCGACGCGAGGCCGGCGCGGCTGCGCGCCGCCAGCGCACGCAGCGCGTCGAGCAGCGGCGCCGGATAGGCGACGGCCAGCCGCGGCTGGGCGAAGGCCGCATCGTCGAGCCGGACGGTGTCGGCCGGCTGCAGCTCGTGCCCGGCCTGCTGCAGCTGGCCGCGTGCGAACGCGTCGGCCCGGCCGGTGTCCTGCAGCGCCGCGCTCCACGGCACCGACGCGACCGCCAGCCACTTGTCGGCGACCACGGCGCGCAGCCGCGCCGCGCCGGTCTCGACCTGCACCCGTTCCAGCGCGGCACACACGCCCGCCAGCGTCGCATCGGCGCCMAGCGGCGCGATCGACAGCGCCGACACGCTGTCGGGCAACCAGCGGCCGCGTGCCACCACGCCCCATTCGACGCGCAACGCGCCGATCGCGACGACCAGCGTCGCGCTGCTGCGGGTGCGTTCAGCCGGCGACACGGGCCACCTCCTCCAGCGTGGTCTCGCCGCGCGCGACCCACTGCCACGCGGCCTGCTGCAAGGGCTGCAGYCCGGCCTGCGCGGCGCGTTCCTTCAGCACCGAGATGGGCGCCTTGCCGGCGATCAGCTCGCGCAGCCCGTCGTCCAGCAGCAGCACCTCGGCGACCGCCTTGCGGCCCTTGTAGCCGGCGCCGCGGCAGTGGCCGCAACCCTGCCCGGCCTTGAAGGTCCAGCCCTGCACCTGCTCGGCCGTCAGGCCGGCCGCCTCGATCTCGTGCAGTGCCGGCTGCACCTCGACCGCGCAATGCGGGCAGTTGATGCGCAGCAGCCGCTGCGCGACGATGCCGTTCAGCGCCGCCGCGAAGCTGTAGGCGTCGACGCCCATGTGCAGGAAGCGCCCGAGCACGTCGAACACGTTGTTCGCATGCACCGTCGTGAAGACCAGGTGGCCGGTCAGCGCCGCCTGCACCGCGATCTGCGCGGTCTCGCCGTCGCGGATCTCGCCGACCATGATCTTGTCCGGGTCGTGGCGCAGGATCGAGCGCAGCCCGCGCGCGAAGGTCAGGCCCTTCTTCTCGTTGACCGGGATCTGCAGCACGCGCGGCAGCCGGTATTCCACCGGGTCCTCGATGGTGACGATCTTGTCGCGGCCGGTGTGGATCTCGGTGATCGCGGCGTACAGCGTGGTGGTCTTGCCGGACCCCGTCGGCCCCGTCACCAGCAGCATGCCGTGCGGCCGCGCCGCGAGGCGGCGGATGCCGGCCATCGTCAGCGCATCGAGCCCCAGGTTGTCCAGCCGCAGCGACTTGGCCTGCTCGGTGAGCGACTGGCGGTCGAGCAGGCGCAGCACCGCATCCTCGCCGAAGATGTTGGGCATCACCGAGACGCGGAAGTCGATCTCGCGGTCGTTGACGCGCACCTTGAAGCGCCCGTCCTGCGGGATGCGGCGCTCGGCGATGTCGAGCTCGGCCATCACCTTGATGCGCGAGATCACCTGCTCGGCCATCTCCTGGCCCTGCACCTGGGTCAGCGGCACCAGCACGCCGTCGATGCGGCACAGCACGTGCAGGCAGCCGGCATCGCATTCGAGGTGGATGTCGCTCGCCTGCAGCTTCAGCGCGTCGTACAGCGTCGAGTTGACGAGCTTGACCACCGGGCTCGCATCGTCGCCGATGCTGGCCAGCGTGATCACCGCCGCCACGTCCTCGTCGCCAGCCGCCCCGGCGCCGCCGTGGAAGCCGTCCATCGCACGCAGCTGGCGCTCCTGTTGCGCCAGGCAGGCCTGCAGGTCGTCGGGGTGGGCGATCGCGACGCGCGGCGCGGCGCCGTTCAGGCCGTGGCGGCGCAGCGCCCAGTCCTCGGCGGCGCCGTCGAACGGGTCGCTCAGCACCAGGTGCAGCACCCGCGCTTCGTCGGTGGCCAGCAGCACGCCGCGCTGCAGGCAGTCGGCGTACGGGATGCGATCGAACTGCGGGCGCATCGCATGCAGCTCGCGCATGCCGAGCACCGGATAGCCGAAGCGCTCGCCCAGCGCCGCCATCAGCAGCTCGGGCGGCCAGCCGGCCAGCTGCTGCAGCGCCTGCACCAGCGAGCGCTCCTCGCGCGCGGCCAGCGCGCGCGCGGCGTCGACCAGCGCGGGTGTGACCTCGGGCACCAGCGGCGGCTGCGGGCCGGTCATTGCAGGCTCCCGGCCAGTTCGAAGATCGGCATGTACATCAGCACGACGACGGTGCCGATCACGATGCCGATCACGCTCATCAGGATCGGCTCCAGCAGGCGCGAGGCCCAGTCGACCCAGCGCGCGAAGTCCTCGTCCTGGAAGCGCGCGGTGCGCTCCAGCATCTCGGCCAGCTGGCCCGACCGTTCACCGACCTTGATCAGCGATTCGGCCACCGGGCTCGCGAGGCTCGCCGCCAGCAGCGCCACCGACAGGCTCTGCCCCTGTTCGACCGCCAGCCGCGCCTGCGCCAGCCGCGCTTGCTGGCGCGCGCCGAGCAGGCCGTCGACCATGCCCATCGCACGCGACAGCGAGATGCCCGACGCCAGCAGCAGCCCGACCGCGCGGTAGAAGCGCGCCAGGCGGAACTCTTCGGCCTTGCCGGCGAACCACGGCAGCCGCAGCACCTGCTCCAGCAGCCAGGCCCGGCCGCGCGCACGGCTCACGCCCCAGCCGAGCAGCGCGCCGGCCCCCACGAAGGCGCCCGCCGCGAGCTGCCAGTGCGTGTGGATGACCTGGCCGAAGCCGAGCAGCACGCCCGACATCCACGGCAGCGGCCGGCCGGAGGATTCGTACACCGCGCTGAACCTGGGCACCACGTAGCCGAGCAGGAACAGCGTGACGAAGCCGCCCACCACCAGCAGCATCACCGGGTAGATGGCGGCCGAGATGAGTTTCTTGCGGATGGTGTCGAACTGCAGCTGGTAGGCGATGAAGCGCGACAGCGCGCGCGGCAGGTCGCCGGTGCGTTCGGCGGCGCGCACCGTGGCCACGTAGACCTCGGGGAAGTGGCGCGGCGTGCGCGCCAGCACGTCGGAGAAGTTCTTGCCTTCGCGCAGGCCCTGCAGCATCGCGGCCAGCACCGCGCGCACCGGCGGCTGGCGTTCCTTGGCGTGCAGCGTCTCCAGCGCCTCGTTCAGGTTCAGCCCGGCGTCCAGCAGCGCGAGCAGTTCCTGGCTGAACAGCAGCAGCGGGAAGTGCGCCCCGGCGGCCGAGGCCGACGCGGCCGCCGTGTCGAGCCCGGTCTCGATCGCCAGCACCCGCATGCCGCGTGCGACGACGCGGCGCACCGCCTCGTGCTCGGAGACGTCGGCGTACTCCAGCGTCTGCGCGCGGCCGTCGGCGCCCTGCACGCGCAGGCGCAGGCGCGTGACAGGCGCCACCGCTCCCGCGGGGCTGGGACGATCCGGGGCTTGCATGGACGGGAACCTGGTGGTCGGCGGTACGGTCAGCGGCAAGGTCAGCGGTAGGAGATGTCAGCCGCGTCGCCATCCCCGCCGGGCTGGCCGTCCTTGGCGTTGGACAGCAGGTCGAAATCGCCCCCTTGGCCGGGCGAGCGATAGACGTAGGGCGTGCCCCAGGGGTCGGGCGGCACGGCCTTCTGCAGGTAGGGGCCGGTCCACTTCGTCTCGTCGTTCGGCTTGACGACCAGCGCGTTCAGCCCCTGCTCGGTGGTCGGGTAGTGGCCGGTGTCGAGCCGGTAGGCGTCGAGCGCGCGGCCCAGGCCCTCGATCTGCGCCTTGGCGGCGCCGCGCTCCGACTTGCCCAGCTGCGCGAAATAGCGCGGCCCGACGTAGGCGGCGAGCAGGCCGATGATGACGATCACCACCAGCAGTTCCAGCAACGTGAACCCGTGCTGCTGCGACACCGGCCGCAGCCCCCCACACTTTCCGAYAGCTCTTCTCATTCTGGAACCTCGAACCTCACCAGCCGGCAGTCTAGTGGCGAACTGCCTGCTTTCCGCACGGCAGCGGTGTTGGATTCTCCGCATTCCGGGGGGATGTCATGGGCCCAGCAAGGCCAGGAACTGGTCGGAGTCGAAGCCGTCCTTCATGTGGTGGCCGCGCACCACCAGGTAGGGCGTGCCGGTGCCGCCGAAGCGGGTGAAATCCTGCACGCAGGCCGGGCTGATGCTCATGTTGCATTCGGTGAACGCGAAGCCGTTCTGGCTCAGCCAGCCCTTGGCCTGGGCGCAATAGACGCATTCGGTGGTCGAGTACATGACGACCTCGTCGGCGCGCACGCCGACGGCAAGGGCGCGGATCTGGTCGGCGTCCAGGTCGCCGCTGCCGGCACCGCCGCCGAACGGGTGCAGGCGGAACAGTGCGATGGCGATGGCCGGCACGATCAGCCAGCGCGCCCAGGCCAGGCCGCCCAGCAATCGGCGGGCGAGGAAGAACAGCAGCAGGCCACCGACCACGTAACCGGCTGCCTTGCCGCTGCGGTATGCGCTGCTGCCGGTGTCCACCGCATGGCAAACGGCCGGAAGCAGAAGGATGGCGGCCGAAGCCGTGCACGCCAATCGGTGTGTCAATCGTTGCGTCAATCGGTGACTCATGTTGTCTCGATGCATTCCCTTGACGATGCCACGGCCCATCAGCGCTGGATCGTCACGCTCCAGACCGCCCATGACTTGATGCTGTTGGGCGGGTTCAACAGCAGCCTGGGTGCCAGGAAGGTGATGGTGTCGGCAGGCTTGGTGGTCTCGTTGGTGCCGATCGCACCCATCAGCACCTGGTTGTCCGGGGCCGTGAAGCCGCTGGGCATGCCGCTCAAGGTCGCCTGCACGCCGGTGACCGGCGCGCCGCTGTTGGAGAACTCCACCTTGATCACGTACTCGAAGCTCTTCGCCGCCAGCTGGCGGATGCTGACCAGCGAGTAGCCGCAGACGTGGATGTCCGGCGAGCTGGTGCCGCTCGCGTTGTCGCCGCGGTCGCCGTTGGTCACGTTCACCGGCCGCCCGACCAGGCCGATGTAGTTCGGGTCGTTCGACACCGCGGCGCCGAGCACGACCTGGTAGGTCTGCGCCGCATCGAGCACGCAATCGTCGCGCCCGGTGACGGTGGCGGTCTGCGCGGTGCTCCAGTTGGCCGCCGTGAAGGTGAAGGACGGCGGGCTGACCGTGCCTTCGCGCGGGTTGTTCGACGCCATCGGGATCACCACGTCGGCCGTCGGCTGCTTGCCGAGCTTGACGGTGAAGGTCTTGGAGGTGCCGGTCTCGTTGGTCGACAGGTTGTTGCCGGTCACCGTGATGACGCCGGTCTGGGTCGCCGGCGCGATCACCACCGAGCCGGCCGCGTAGGCCCGGCCGATGCCCTTGGCGTCGTAGATCGCCGCATGCACGTAGTACGTGCCGGTGGGCAGCGCCGTGACGTCCCAGGTGTAGGTGCCCGACTGCGTGCCGGCCGCCTGGCGCAGCCCGTCGACGATCAGCGTGCCGCCGTAGCCGGTCTTGCTGGTGCCGTAGTACAGCGCGATGGTCGGCTCGATGTTCGGGTCGGTGCCCTCCCAGCGCAATGTCACCAGCTTGCGGTTGTCGACCAGGGTCGGCTGGATCGCGGTGGCCGGTGCGGTGAGCTGGATGCTCGGGTCCTGGTACGGGCCGCTGCTGACGTACAGCACGCTGGCGGCGGACCAGGCGCTGGCGGTGTTCTGCGGATCGACCGCGCGCACGCGCCACCAGTGCGTGGTCTTGTCGGCCAGCGCCAGCGGCACGATCCAGCCGGTGTTGGACGAACTGCCTTCGGTCACCCTGTTGGCGAGCGCCGCGTCGCGGTAGACCTCGAACTGGTAGCTGACGGCATCGCCTTCCGGGTCGAGCACCGGGTTGGCTTCCAGGCTGGGCTGCAGGCTCGGCGTCCATGCGCCGTTGCCGGGGTTGCGCACCGTGGGCGCGGGCGGCGCCTCGTTGACGGCGTTGAACAGGAAGTCGCCGCCGGCCCAGGCCGATTCGGCGCGGCCGTCCTGCGCCTTCACGCGCCAGTAGTAGCGCTTGTTCTCGACCAGGTTGACGGCCGGCCAGCTGGTGGCCGCACCGGCGCTCTGGATCACCTGGCCCGAGCTGCGCTTGTCACCGGAATCGAAGGTGTTGACGGTGTCGATCTCGAACACGTAGGTCAGCAGGTCGTTCTCGGCGTCGCTGCTGTTCTGGATGCTCAGCAGCGTCGGCGAGACGGCGCTCTGCCCGCCGGGCACCGGCCCTTGGATCAGCGGGATCGACGGTGCGGTGTTGCCTGTGTTGACCAGGAAGGGCCGCGCCAGGCTGGCCGTCTGCGCACCCAGCGCGTCCTTGGCGGTCACGCGCCAGTAGTAGGTGACGTGGTTGGACAGCGGCAGTGCCACCGTCCAGCTGCTGGTGCCACTGGCATCGCCGGGCAGGTCGGCCACCTGCGTCACCAGCTCGGTCAGCGCGGCGTTGCGGTAGACCGCCACCGCGTAGGTGATCGCATCGCCGTCCTTGTCGGCGCTGTTTGTCCAGCTCAACACCGGCTGCAGCAGCGAGACCTCGGCATTCGGCGACGGGCTGGTCAGGTTGAAGCTGTCGGGCGCGTCGTTGAACAGGTTGACGAAGAAGCGGCCGTTGACCCAGGTGCTGTACACCTGCGTGCCGTCGTAGGCCCGCGCGCGCCACCAGTAGGTGGTGTTGTCGTTCAGGTCGGCGGCCGGTTGCCAGCTGGTGGGCTGCGGCACGCTGCCGCCGCCGTTGCCGGGCAGCGGCGGCGCCTTGGCCACCAGCGCGCTCTCGACCAGCTGCGTCATCGCCTCGTCGCGGTACAGCTCGAACTGCACCTGGGTGCTCGGGTCGGCCGGGTTGCCGGAGGTCTGCACCGCCAGGCTCGGGCGCAGGCTCGTCACCTGGCCGCCCGAGGCCGGCGTGTCAATGGTCGGCGTGCCGGGGCCGGGCGGTGGCGTGCTCGACTCGACCTTGATGCGGGCCGAGCGCGTGCCGGACAGCGTGCCGTCGTTCGCGGTGTAGGTGATCAGGTAGGTGCCGGCCGAGCCCTTGGGCGGGGTCCAGTCGAACAGCGCGCGCGCGAGGGTCGGTGCCTGCGGGTCGGCGGCCTGCGGCAGCAGGCGGGCTCCGGCCGGCAGCGGCGCGGCGCCGATCGTCACCGGCAGGCCGGAAGCGCTGCTGGCCTCGACCAGGAAGGACACCTGGTGCTCTTCGGTGACCGTGTGGTCGGGGATGAACTGCAGGTTCGGCGGCGTGGCACCCGGCAACGGCGCCTTGAACTCGGTGTCGTAGCTGCCGGTGCTGTTGACGTCGAAGACGTTGACCCAGTACTCCCAGCGCTTGGCTTCGAGGTTGCGGGTCTTCGACAGCCAGGCGTTCTCCGCCAGCAGCTGCTTCGCGTCGGAGCGCTGCACGACGCCGAGCGCCTTGGTTCCGTTGAACGGATCGGGCAGCTTCATGTAGGCGAAGCCGGCGGTGGCCGGGAAGCTGATGCGGTAGCTCGCGTTGCCTGCCGGGTTGGTGCCAGCCGTCATCTGCGCGACGGCGCTGCGGTCGGTGACCAGCGTGTCGGGGCCGTCGGATTCGTAGACGCGCACGACGTCGCCGTCCTGCGCCAGGAAATCGCGCACCAGGTCGCGCCCCGGCAGATCGACGCGCACGTCGCGGATCAGCAGGTGCGCGTTGGTGGCCTGCAGCAGCGAGGTCAGCGAGCCACCCAGCTCGTCGGCATGGCTGAACTTGGCGGTGAACTCGGTGAACTTGCCGGCCAGTGTGGTCTCGAGCAGCCAGCGCCCGGTCTTGCTGGTGCCGGCGGCGATGTCGCCGAAGTTCAGCAGCAGCGTGTTCTGCGCCGGCGCGTCGTTGACGTAGCTGCCGGTCAGCGTGAAGTTGATCAGCAGGCCCTGGTTGTTCTCGACGATCTTCGGCTGCGCCGAATCGATCTTCAGGTTCTTCGCGGCGGCATAGCCGTTGTTCTTGACGCGCACGCCCAGCGTGGCCGGCTCGACCGCCTCGATCTCGGGCGTCAGYGGGTCGTCGCCGATCACGTCCTGCTGCAGGAAGTAGTCGAGCGTGAGCAGCGGCAGCGGCTTGACGGTGATGACGTCGGGCGAGATCTCGAGCACCGTGTCTTCGCCGCCGAAGCGGTATTTGAGGGTCGCGCCGACGAGGTATTTCTTGCCGAGCGGGCTGTTGCCGGCCGAGCCGGGCGCCGGGATCAGCAGCCAGTTGATGATGCTGGTGGTCTTGGGGTTGACGGTGCCGCTGCCGTCGACGTCGCTGATGTTCTGCTTGTTGGACAGGCGGATGAAGAACTTCGCCGAGGTGTCGTTCGGGTTGTCGGTGATGGCCACCGGCGTGCCGTTTTCGTCGGTGACCTTGACCACCACCGAGACGTTCTCGATCACGCCGCTGTCGGTGGTGTTGTTGATCTTCATCTCGGCGTCGAAGGCCTGGCGCTCGAGCGTGAGCTCCTGCTTGATCTCGATCTTGACGCGGGCGCAGACGGTTTCCTGGGCCAGGGCCGCGGCTGGCAGGAGCAACGCGGCGGCCGCGAGCCAGGCGCCGAGAAGGCGATGCGGCAGGGGGGCGGTGGAGGTGTGGGCCATCGTCGTTCGTGCTCGGGTGGGCGTGGGGAGCCGGGCCGTCAGGGGCTCAGCAGGGCCAGGAACTGGTCGGAGTCGAAGCCGTCCTTCATGTGGTGGCCGCGCACCACCAGGTAGGGCGTGCCGGTGCCGCCGTAGCGGGTGAAGTCCTGCACGCAGGCCGGGCTGAGGCTCATGTTGCATTCGGTGAAGGCGAAGCCGTTCTGGGCCAGCCAGCCCTTGGCCTGGGCGCAGTAGACGCATTCGGTGGTCGAGTACATGACGACCTCGTCGGCACGCACGGTGGCGGCCAGCTTGCGGACCTGGTCGCTGTCGAGGTCGTCGCTGCCGGCACCGCCGCCGAACGGGTGCAGGCGGAACAACGCGATGGCGATGGCCGGCACGATCAGCCAGCGCGCCCAGGCCAGGCCGCCGAGCAGTCGGCGGGCGAGGAAGAACAGCAACAGGCCGCCGACGACGTAGGCCGCCGCCTTGCCGCTGCGGTAGGCGGTGCTGCCGGTGTCCACGGCGTGGCAGAGGGCTGGCAAGAAGAGGATGGCGGCCGCAGCCGTGCGTGCCAGTCGCGCTTCGCGCAGCTTGGCCCGCACCAGGCTCGGAATGTCAAAGAAGTTGCTCATGGCGGCATCGGTCCTTGCCTTTCGGTCAGGCCAGTGCCTGCGACAAGAAGCGACTCAGCGACGGCGCAACCCGTTGCAACCCCTCTTGCGGGTAGTCGCCGCGGCCGGCAAGGTCATGACGCACGCGAACCACGGGCGGGTCGTCGCCGGCCCCGCGCAGATCGAGGAAGTAGGGGTTGCCCGAGCCGGACTCGCAGGCGCCGATGGGAAGGAATCCCTTGCTGGCAACGGTCAATCCCGGCTCGAGATCCTGCATCTCCTCGACGATGCTCTTGGGTGTCAGCCACTCGAAGGAGACACCGCGCCCCGACTCGTCGGCCTGCACCCCCAATTCGAGGTAGCTTCCGATCAGCCGGTAGTCGGCCATCGCCGCGACCAGCCAATCAGGCAGGAGGTGCGCGGGAACTTGCGCCTTGAGTTGCGCCAGTTCGGCCTGCGTCGCCTGCCGTCCGTCGAGCTTCGATGCGACCTGTTCCAGGACAGTGCGGAGTGTCATTTCAATACCTTTGCCAGTGGCCCGTCTTTCAGGGCTTGAATCGAGAACCCGGGACGAAGCCCCTGCGCCAGGCGAGCAATGCGCGTCCCGTCCACCGTGACGTCCGCGTGGTCGCCGCTCCACTCGACCTGGATCTCGTTGCCCGTCTGCGGCAACGGGAACAACGGCGCGGCGACGGCATAGCCGACCGGGTTGGCGAAAGGCGCCAGGCCGCGGTTTCTCCACTCCGGTTCCAGCGGCGCCTCGCAGCGGTTGTAGAGCCACACGTCCCCACAAACCACCCCATCGGGATCGAGCAGGTACGCATACGCCACCCGCCCGTCGTCCTCGACCAGGACGGCACATCGCCCCTGCGCGTCGGCGAACCTGCGTTCAAAGCCCTTCGAAGCGACCACTGTCCCACTCCCTGGCCCAGTACTCGAATCTTTGCTTGTCCCATGCACTTCCATGATCGACCTCCGAAGGCGATTGGCCCGTGTTGGAGTGGTTCTTGCCGAAGTTGCCCTTGCCGCGATGCTCCGTCCGCGTCATTTCGTCGAGCGGGCTGTCGGGCTTCTGTCCGCGGTGATGGAGTTCCACGGAATGGCCGTCATCACCTTTGGGCGGATCACCTCGTTTTCGAGGCGGTGCGGTCAGCTTGTCGTTCGGGATCTTGCTTCCGGGTGCGGGACACGAGGCCCCGCCTTCGGACGCCTCGGCATCGGCCTCCTCTTCCTTCTCCTTGTCGTCGTCCTTGGCCGGCGTGGGGTCCTTGAACAGTATCGAGTCGAGCCAGTTGCCCAGCGCCATCCCGGCGGCCCGTCCGGCATAGCCGCCGGCAATGCCGCCGATGACACCTCCACCCGGAGGGAAGATGGCCTCGCCAACCACCGCCCCGCCGATCCGTCCGCCGACGCCGCCGACGCTTCCGAGCACGTTGCCGAGCGCGCTCAGCCCATACGGATCGATCAGTTGCAGAGGATTGCCACCGATGTAGACGTAGGGGTTCAGCCCCCCATCCAACCCGATCGGGTCGCGCTGGATGTAGCGCCCCGATTCGACGTCGTAGTAGCGATGGCGGTTGTAGTGCAGCCCCGTCTCGGCGTCGAAGTACTGGCCGGCCAGCCGCAGGTTCGACTCGATGGTCGGCCGCTCGACGGTGGCGGCCGGCGTGGTGATGCTGGCACGGCCGAACGCGTCATAGCTTGCGGACCAGACAACCCGCCCGGTCTTGTCCGTCGCCTGGATCGGCGTGTTCAGGTGGTCATGGTGGTAGTACGCCACCATGGCATCGCCGTTGCTGTCCCGTGTCTTGATGAAGAGCAGGCCGGTGCCGAAGAGCGCATCGGGGCGCGGTCCGTACTGCGTGCGGATCTGCGGCGCCGCGCTGGCGCTCACACTCTCGTCCGAGCCGAGCACGATGTCCTGCGTCGCTTCGGCAATCAGCCCTTCGTCCGCATGGAGGTAGTAGCTGCGCCGCGCCGGGGCGAGAGGGGTTCCGTCGAGCGCGCGGAATTGTTCCTTCCAGACGCGGCGGCCGAAGGCGTCATACCCGTAGCGCGCGACCAGGCGGTTGGCCTCGTCCCGCACCTCGACCAGCCGATTGCTGCTGTCGTAGCGGTAGTTCGTGGCCCGCCCGCTCTGCACCTTGCGGATCAAATTGCCGGCGTCGTCGTAGCCATACTGCGCGGCATCGCCGCGTTGCACGAGGCGGTGGTTGGCGTCGTAGGTCCACGCACCGGCCACGGCCGAGTGCGCGGTTCGGTTCGCCAGCGCATCGAGGGCAAAACTCTCGGTGGTCTTGCCCGCAGAACCGCCCGCGTCCCGGCTGTCCTGGGTCAGGCGGCCTTCGTCGTCATAGACGTAGGTGTGGCTCACCGTGGAGCTGGCGCCACCGTCGGCATCGGTGCGCTCCACCTGCTTGAGCTCGAGCTGTTTCCCGAAGCTGTTCTGCAGGCTCAGCGTGGTCTGCTGGCCCGGCGTGCGCGTGGCATTCGTCTGCAGATTCAGAAGACCGTCGTACGTCTTGTTCTGCACGGTGCCGCCCGGCAGCGTGACCTGCGCAGGCGCCGTCCAGCGGAACTGGTTGACGCTGATGCTGCCCTCGCCCGGAACGGTCACTTCCTCCAGTTCGCCGTGGCTGCTGTAACCGTAGCCGATCGTGGTGCCGTCCGCCCAGGTCAGCTGGGTCTTCCTGCCGGCCGCGCTGTAGGTGTAGCCGTAGCTGAGGGTGTAGTCCCCGCCGCCGGGCGTCGGGTAGGTCACGGCTTCCGAGATCTTGCGGCCGCCATCGTCATAGCCGAGGCTCGCGCGCACGACCTGTTGTCCGGACGGAAGCGTGGCATCGGTCTCGCTCCAGGCCACGAGCTTGTTGCCCAGCCACGTGTAGGCGACCGTGCGCAGCAGGCGACCGTCAGCACCCTTGCGCAGGATCTGCGTGATGCGGTCAAGACCGTCGTAGGTGTACTCGTCGGTGTTGCCCAGCCCATCGACACGCTGACGCACGTTGCCGACCTCATCACGAACGAACCGCGTGACCTGGCCGAGCGGCAGGGTTTCCCGGATCAGCCGATCGTTGCGGTCGTACTCGAAGACGGTCGCGTTGCCGGACGCGTCGGTCAGCCGGATGAGGTTGCCGCGCACGTCATAGGCGGCACGCGTGGTCGCTCCCAGCGCGTCCTTGGCCGTCAGCAACTTGCCGAGGGTGTTGTAGGTGTACTGCCGCGTCTTCCCGTAAGCATCGGTCTCGCTGACGATGCGTCCACCCTTGTCGTAGCTGCGGCTGCCGGTGGACTGCTCCGGCCCGGCGGAGTTGGTGTGCAGGAATGACTGGTTGGTCGGACGGCCCAGCAAGTCGAACCGCGTGTCGCTGGTGAATGTGGGCAGCTTGACCTGTGTGGGCTGGTCCAGGCTGCCCAGCCGGCCGCCTTGGCTGCCGTCCGGGATCTGATAGCTCAGGTCGGCCGCATTGCCGCGGCCATCGGTGACCCGGACAAGCCGCAGCAGCGCGTCGAACTCCAGTTCGATGCTTTGGCCGTCCTCGTCGCTGACGCGTGTCGGCCGGCCCTGCAGGTCGTACTCGATCCGAGCCGTTCCACCCGCGGTGTTGGTGGCCGACTGCGGGCGGTTCATGGCGTCGTAGCCGATGCGCAGCGCCTTGCCTCGCGCGTCGGTCTGCTCCGTCAGGTTGCCGACCTTGTCGTAGGCATAGGTGTACTGCTGACCGGCCGCATCGGTGGCCCTGACGAGATTCCCGGCGGCGTCGGTCTCGTACGCCATCACGCGGCCGAGGGCGTCGATCACCTGCGCAAGGTGGCCTCGCCGATCGAACACGAAACTGGTGACATGTCCCTCGGGATCGGTGTTCTTTCGCAACTGCCCTTGCGGGTCGAACTCGGCGGACCAGACCGAATCGGCCGTGACGGTTCCATCGGATTCGGTGCGCCCCTTGCGCGTGACCTTGGTCGTCTGGCCCAGGGCGCTGCGTTCGTACTCGATGACGCTCTCGTCGAGTGTCGCGGCCGCAAGCGTGGTCTTAAGCAGGTTGCCGCGCGCATCACGCTGGTATTCCGTCCTGGTGCCGGCCTCGTCAGTCTTTTCGGTTCGCGTGAGGTTCAGTGCGGAATAGCCGTACTTGACCACGCTGCCGTCTGGATTGACGACCTCGACGGGCTGGCCGAATTCGTTGCGCGTGGTGCGCGTGCTCGAGCCCCGCGCGTCGGTCACGCTCTCCGAGCGGGTGCCCGTGTCGTAGCGGGCTTCCGCGCTTGTCTGTCCGTTGAAGCTGCGGCGCACCAGCTGGCCGACGCGGTTCTGCGTGACGTCCTCGACGCGCCGGCCCGCGGCGGTCTCCGGCCCGGTGATCTTGCTGACGAACTGCTTGTTGGTGTCGTCGTAGTCGAACTCGTAGTCGGTGACGCCGCCGTCCGGCGCCGTGCGTCTCTTGACGACCTCGCCAGCGTAGATGAGCTGCTCGACGCGCCCTTCCTGGTCCGTGATCTTGACGACGTGGTTGGCGATGTCGTAGTCGTACTTGAGGACATTGCCCCGCACGTCAGTGACCTGCGTCAGCCGGTTGCGCTCGTCGTAGGCGTACTTGACGGAGCGCGATGGCAGTTCCTGCACCACGCCGGCGATCGGATAGTCGCGCAACTCGGTGACCAGCTGACCGGTGTAGTGCAGCGTGAACAGCACCCGCCCATTGGCGTCGACCACGCCCCGCAGCGTGCCGCCGGCGTCGCGCACCAGCCAGACGGTGTTGTTGTTGCGGTCGCCGTAGGCCACCACCTGGCCTTGCGTGTTGTAGTCGATCCATGCACCGGAGCGGTCGATCCAGCGGAAGCCCTTGTCGTTGGAGACAGCCGCCAGTGCGATACGACCACTGGCCAGGGCGCCCACCGAGGCGGGTGCCTGCTGAAGGACGGCCCGCTTCTCGAGCACCGTGCGGTTGTTGAAGGCGTAGCGACCGTTCTCGCCTAGATGCAGTTCGTTGATCCGCCGCACGCCCTCCATCGACACGGCGCCGCTGGCAGCGCTGCTGCCCGCGCACAGGCTGGCAAAGTCCACACTCACGCGCACCGCAGCGGCGTAGTCGCTGCTCGCGTCACCCATCACGCGGTTGAACGGCGTGCTGCGCAGCGGGATCATCGGACCCGCGTCGCGAAGACCCGTGCTGACCTCGATCGCCGCATACGTCGGCTGCCAGTCCTCGTCCACCCAGACCCAACAGCCGTCCCCACCGCCGCCACTCATGCTGACGGTCCCGCGCGGTGCCGGCGTGTCGAGGACCACTCCCGAGGCGCCGCTGCTGCCGGAGGAAAGATTGGGGCTGGAGTCCTGGGTCTGGCTGCCGGTCAGGTTGTTCCAGCTCTGCGACAGGCTTTCCCACTGGGGATTGAATTTCCACTCCTGGCCGTTCCAGGATCGCACCCAGCGCACCGATCCGACGGTGCTGCGCACCTGCAGATCCTCGACACTGAGGTTGGCGTAGCCATTGGGCGCCGTGACGATCAGCCCATTCGTGGAGTCTTCGGCCTTGGCCGCACCGGCGCCACCGACGAGCAGCAGCACCATGGCTGCGCCGCCACTGCTGCGTGCCAGCCACCGGCACAACGCTGCGAATGACCCCCACATCCCTGCACCCGATGCATGGTGGTTCATGCGACTGCCCGTCATCCGTTGCATTGCTGCGTCCCTCCCTTGGGAACAAACACGCACTTCTTGCCCTTCATCTTGATCGGCGTGCTGGCTCCGGCGCCACCCCAGCCGCCGCCACCCCCTCCGCCGCCCCCGCCGCCACCACCACCGCCGCCCCCACCCCCACCGCCACCGGCCGGGCACGAGCTGTTGCTGACCGAGAACCACGACATCGCGGAGCCGCAGCTGGATTGCTGCCCGTTGGCGCACTGGAACTTGCACGCCACCGAGAACTGCGTGCTGTAGCTGTAGCACCCTCCGCCGCTGGCCGTGCCGCTGCTCGCCGCCTGGTCCAGCGGCTGCAGCGCCACCACGCGGTACGGGATGGTCACGCGCTGCTTGGCCTCGAGCGAGGTCGGCACGTCGACCAGGAACTCGTAGCGGAAGAAGGCGTCGCTGGCCGGCAAGGTGCGCACCACGCTGTCGGCGCGCACCAGCCCGAAGTTGGTCAGGCTCAGCTCGCCGTAGTACACGTCGCCAGCGTTCATCTTCGGCAGGTTCACGCTGGCCGGCTGCAGCACCACCACCGCGGCCGGAACATCGGTCTCGAAGGTCGCGTTCAGCGTGATGTCGTAGCGGTCCTGGATGGTGATCTCGCGCACGCTCCACTCGACCGTGATCAGGTTGTAGTCGAGGAAGACCGACTGGTTGAACGTGATGCCCGGCTTGACGATCAACCGCCCGCCGATCTCCTGGTGGTTGGCCGCCGTCGCGCGGAACTTGTAGCGGCCCGCCGGCAGGTTCTGGAACAGCGCCTCGCCGACCGCATCGGTCAGCAGCTCCTGCGTGACCGTCACCACGTCCTCGTTCTGCACCGTGATGCGCGCGCCCGCCAGGCCCGGGATCAGGTGGCCCTGCTTGTCGACGGTGGCGGTGTAGAGGTCGGCCGCCTTGAACAGCACGTTGCCCTGCCCGCTCTGCGTGACGCTGGCATAGACGTTCAGCGATTGCGTCGCGACGTTGTCGCCCTGCACGTTCAGCCGGAACTCGTACACGCCCTCGGCCAGCGTGGCCGGCGGCGTGAACGCGATGTCGACCGAGCGCTTGTCGCCCACCGCCATCGTGCCGTCGGCGCGGCTGGCGATCGACACCCAGCCCGGTGCCGCCGAGCCATCGGGCCTGGTGAGCGTGAAGCGCAGGTTCAGCGCCTCCTGCAGGCCCTTGTTCTCGACCAGCACCGATTCGGTCTCGCTGCCGCCCTGCGCCAGCCCGGTCTCGACGAAGCTCGGGCTCGCGGTCAGGAAGGGCTTGGCCTCGGACAGCGTGTAGTTCACCGTCACCTGGCCGATCGACGACAGCGGGTGCTCGTCGCTGACCACGTTGAAGATCAGCGAACCGCTCGGCTGCGCGTCGTTGTTGGCAACGAAGCTCACCGGCACGTTCAGACGCTGGCGTTCGGCCAGCGTCACCGGCGACGGCAGCTGCACCGTGATGCCCGCCGGCAGCTGGCCGGTCGGCTGGCTCGCCGCATCGAGCGTCAGCCGCAGGTTGGCCGCCGAGGTGCCCGGCCCGGCCTGCGCGAAGAACGGGATGCTGAAGGCATAGCCGCGCGGCACGTCCAGCTTGTACGGCGTCGGGCCGACCGTCACGCGGTTGATCGTGAAGGCCTTCTGCTCCGGCCGGTCGGTGATCTCCGGATGCACCGCCGACACCTTGTACAGCCCGGAGTCGGTCAGCGTCGGCTTGAAGACGTAGGCGAACTGCCCGCTGCCATCGGTCAGCACGCTGAACACCCGCTCGAAGCCTTGCTGGTTCAGCACCAGCTTCAGGCGCGTGTTGGGCAGCGGCACGTTGCCGCGGCGGTCGAGCGCGCGGCCGGTGATGGTGATGTCCTGGTCGCCGAACGAGCTGATCGGGCTGACGTCGCTCACCTCGCCGTAGTAGGCGGTGTCGAGCAGCGACACACCCTTCTCGGTGCCGCGGCCGGCGATGCTGACTTCGTCTTCCTGGCCGGTGTGGTAGCGCAGCTTGTCGACCTCCAGCCGCACCGCGATGTTGTTCGGGCTGCCGCCCGGCACGTTCAGGCTGAAGCTGTCCGAGGTGTAGCTCGAGCCCGCCGCGATGCGCGCCACCGTCAGGCCGCTGGTCAGCGTCAGCACGTTGGCGCCCAGCGCCTGCTTGTAGGCCTGCGTCGCCAGCACGTTGCCGTCGCCGTCGACGATCTTGAAGCGCAGCTCGGACGAGTCGTTGTTGCCGCCGTTGGTGGCGGTCAGCAGCTCGATGTCGACCTCGCTGGTGTTCTCGATCGTCAGGCGCAGCTTGCCGGTGCCGCCGCGCGTGAACTCCTCGGTCGCCATGCCGACCACCAGGCTGCCATCGATGACGTCCAGGCTCTCGTTGCGGCTCAGCTTGACCACCTCGCCGTCCTCCGGCGCGATCTCGACGCCCACCTGGCCGGCTGCCAGAGACGGCATGTCGCCATAGCCGCCGACGATCACCGGCACCAGGCGCGTCTCGTTGGCGGCCAGCGAGAACAGCTCGGACTTGTGGTCCTTGAACTGTGTCGAGTCCTTGTTGACCGGCACGCGCACCACGGCACGCACGCCCGCCAGCACGCCGGCCGAGGTGTTGGCCACCTGCACCTGCAGCTTGTTCATCACACCGCGCTTGACCGGCAGCCCGCCAGCCACCTGCGCCGTGACGGCCGGCAGCAGCACGACGCGCGGCAGCTCGACGCCGTTGGCATCGACCGTGGCCACGGTGTAGCGACGCTCGCCGCTGGTGTAGCCGGTGTCGGTGAAGCGCGTGGCGGTGGTCGGGCTGCTCGTCAGGCGCACGCGGCTCGCATCCGGGCCCACGTACACGTGGTAGCCGGCGACGCTGCCGTTCGGCGCGTTCCAGCTCAGCACCGGCAGCTCGTTGCCCAGTTGCTCGACCTTCAGGTCGCGCACCGGCAGCAGGCTGGCGTTCAGGTAGGCCGAGTTCGAGATCGCCGATTCGTTGCCGGCCGCGTCGACCGCGGTCACGACATAGGCACCTTGCGACGGCGACGGGCTGGTGTCGTAGGTCACCGGGTTCTTGATGCGCGTCTTCAGCGGCACCAGGCCCTCGATGCTGCCGATGCTGGTGCCCGAGGCGCGGTACAGGTTGTAGTAGTCCACCGTGCTCGCAAGCGGCGGCTGCCAGCTGGCGTAGATGCCCTGGCCGGTGAGCTGCAGCGCCAGGTTCTGCGGCGCGCCCGGCGCGGTCGCGCTGGTCACCACGTCGACGGCGGCGCTCTGGCCCGACACCGACTCCTGGCCGTTGGACTGGCGCACCGAAGCCACGGCGTAGCGGTACGTGCCGTCCTGCGGTGTCTGGTCGATGAGGTCGACCCCGCCGGCACGCACCAGCGGCTGCAGTTCGGCCTGGCCCGGGCCCTGGCGGTACAGCTGGTAGCTGGCCGCGCCATCGACCGCCTGCCAGTTCAGCTTGACCTTGCCACCCGGCTGCGCCTTGGCCGTGAAGCCGAAGGGCACGTTCAGCGGCGGCAGGTTGCCCTGGTAGACCTGGAAGCGGTTGAAGGCCGTGACCTTGTTCGACACGTTGTCGAGGTCGTCGATCGCCTGGCTGCTGAAGACCAGCGTCTCCGGCCCAGCCTGGCCGCCGTCGGACGGCAGCGTGAAGGCGGCCTGCCAGGTGGTCGCGTTGAGCTGCGTCAGCGCACCCACCGCGATCGGCGAGCGCACTGGGCCCGACAGCAGATAGCTCACTTGCGGGGTCGCGCCGTTCTTCGGCGCCTTGCTGAAGCTGAAGCTGGCCTGCAGCACCGGGGCGCCGTCGTTCTTGATCGGCGACGACGGCGTCAGCACGATGCCTGACAGCGCCGGGCCTTCGGTGTCGATGCGCAGCGTCGCGCCGGCATCGACGTCGGTGCCGCGGTTGCCGACCAGGTCGCGCGCCGAGAACAGCGCGTTGGCGACGCCCGACGCGGTGTTCGCGTCGACGACGATGCTGCCGGCGTAGGTCTTGTCGCCGGTCTTCGCCAGTTCCACCGGCAGCGGCGTGCCGCCCTGCGGCACGATCGACAGGTACGGCGTGGCCTGCAAGGCCTCGGTGACGGTGACCACCAGGTTGACGCGGCCCTGGCCGATGCGGCCGGTGGCGGCATCGACCTTGCCGAGCGGGGTGTAGACGATGGAGACGGCCTTCGGCGCGGTGCTGTCGGACAGCGCCTGAACCTGGTTCGTCGGCAGCGACGGCGTGCCGGCGGCGTTGACTGCGACGACGCGGTAGTACCACGTGCCGTCCTGCACCGGCAGGTCGTCGACCGTGGTCGCGGCCAGCAGGTTCGCGTTCACCTTGACCGCCTCGCCGATGCCGGTGAAGGCGTTGGCGGCGCGGTACAGGTCGTAGCCGGTCGCATTCGGGTCGGTCGAGCGCGTCCACGACAGGCGCACCTTGCCCTGCGGTTGCGCGAGCGCCGTCAGGTTGGCCGGGCTGGCCGGCACGGTGACGTCCAGCGTCACCGTCAAGGCCGCGGACGGCGTGCTGGTGCCCCATTGATCGGTCGCGGTGGCGCGGATCTGGTTGCTGCCGGCGACCAGCGTCAGCGGGCCGCTGAAGCGCCCGTCGCTGCCGGCGGCGAAGGCGGCGCCGGCCGGCTGGCCGTTCAGCGTCAGCTGCACGCTGGCGCCCGCGGCGGCCGTGCCGCTGACGACGGCATCGGCGCTGCGCGTCGTGCTGCCATTGGCCGGGCCGGCGAGCAACGGCGCATCGGGCACCGCATGCGCGACCGTCACGCTGTAGTTCGACGTGCTGACGTTGCCCAGCGAATCGGTGGCGCGGATGCCCAGCGTGTGGGCGCCGTTGGCGACGCTGGCCAGGCTGAACGGCACGCTGTAGCTGCCCGAGCCGCTGGCGGTGGCGACCATCGCGCCGTCGAGCAGCAGCTCGATGCGCGAGATGCCGCTGCGGTCGCTGGCGCTGAAGGTGATGGTGGTGTTGCGCGCGAAGCTCGCGCCATTGGCGAGCGGGCTGCCGCCGGCCGCGACGGCGGCCAGCTGCGGACCTTCGAGGTCGGGCTGGACCGGTGCGCGCGACAGCGTCACCGCGCGGCTCAGCTCGGCGCTGCGGCCGGCCTGGTCGAGCGCGACGACGCGGAAGCTGTGGTTGCCGTCGGTGCTGGCGTCGGTGTTCCAGGCGTAGCTGTACGGGGTGGCGGTGCGCGTCGCGACGAGTTGCTCGTCGAGGTAGAAGCGCACGCTGGCCACGCCGGAGGCATCGCTCGCACTCGCCTCGACGGTGATGGGGCCGCTGACGATGCTGCCAGGGGCCGGGTTGTTGATCGACAGCACCGGCGCCTGCGTGTCGACCAGCACGCCGCCAGACAGCGAGGCGGTGGTCACGGTGCCCGCCGCGTTGCGGAACTGCACGCTGACCGGCTTCCGGCCGTCGCCCTCGGACAGCGTGAAGTCGACAGTCGCGCGGCCGTTGGCAAGCGATTGGAACGAGGTCCCGGCGAAGGCCGTGCCTTCGGCGATGCGGAATTCGGTGGCGTTGATGCAGGCCACGTCGAGCGTGACGGTGCGGCCTTCGTAGAAGGGCAACGGGCTCGCCAGCCGCACAGAAGGCGCGATCAGCGGCGCGAGCGCCAGGAAGTTGCCGTAGTTGACACCGGCAGACACGGCATCGCCCTGCCCTTGCGGGTTGCCCGCGGTGTCCTTCGGGCCGCTCGGGTGGCCCCACCAGTTGCCGCTGGCCTGGATCAGCGTGGCCGGCGTGCGGTTCAGGATCGCCTGCGTGGTGTTGCCGGCGAACTGCGTGCTGCCGATGACGGGCGCGCTGTTGCCGTCGGCGTCCAGCCCGATCGCGTTGCGCAGGAAGCTGGAGCCGGTGATGGCCGGCGATGCACCGTCGACCAGGCGCAGGCCKGTCGTGCCGTCCATCACCTGCAGGTATTCGAGACCGGGGCCGAAGCCGCGCAGCGTCACCGCCGCGCCGGCATCGCCGCCGCCGGCGTAGCGCACCGTCCAGTCGCTCAGCGACAGGCTGCCGAAGGCGGCGGCGGATTTCTCGAAGCGCAGCCCGCGCCAGTCGCCGGCCGCCGGCACCTGCGCCGCCCCGTTGGTCTGCCCGCCGTTGGCATCGTCCTTCTGGCTGGTCAGCACCACCCCCTTGCCGGCCGTCAGCTTGTCGCGCAGCACCAGCTGCGCGTCGCCGCCGAACTTGATGACGACACCGTCGTCGACGATCAGCTCGGCCGATCGCGTCGAGACCGCACTGGCCGCCAACGCGACGGCCGTCAGCGTGGCGAGCACGCGCCGCACGGTGGGGTTGACCTCTGTCGTCATCATGGTCCTGTGCAAACCAGTAGGTGATTCGTGCGGGCGGGTCGTGCCGGGAGCCTGCCGTCAGCCGCGGAAGCCGGCGGCGCGCAGCGCGGCGTACGGAACGTCGTAGGCCTTGCCGCTGGCGGTCAGCAGCCGGGCGGTCGCCTCGCCGACCATCGACACCGTGACCTCCACCTTCTCGACCTGCTCGTTGTGCGCGAAGCGCGACAGGTCGAGCGTGCCGGCCACGACCACGGTGTAGGTGGTGGTCGCCTGCAGCGTGCTCGGGCCCGACGGCAGCGTCACCGACACCGACGCGTTGCCGCTGCCGGTGCTGCCGGTGATGGCCGGGCTCAGCGCCTCGGTCGGCTGGCCGTAGGCCGGCACGATGCGCAGCAGCACGGTGTTGCCGACCGGCACGTTGACGGTCTGGAACACGACGTCGATCGGGCCGGTGGTGGTGGCCGGCAGCGTCACGTCGGCATTGCCGGTCGGGTTGGCCGGCACGGCGGTGCCGGCGACCGAGGCGATGCGCAGGCTCGGGGCCTCGGCGATGAAGACCGGGCCGGGGACGTCGGCGACGAAGGCCGGGGTGGCCGCGCCGGAGTAGGTGATGGCCTCGCCTTCGATGCGCACGCGGCCCACCGAACCGCCGAAAACCCCGCCGCCAACCGCTCCGCAGTTCTGCCGCGGCTGGTTGCTGTTGTTGATGCAACCTCCTTCGGCCAGCAGGCTGCCGTTGCCCGACACGGTCGTGGCGACCAACCGGATGCCACCGCCCGAACCACCCGCGCCGTTGCCGCCCGCGCCGGTCCCCGCGAGCCCGCCGCCGTCGCCGCCGCGCGCATTGATGGTGCCGGTCACCTGCAGCACGCCCGACGATGCGATCAGGATGGCGCCGCCGCCACCGCCGCCGCCGGCGCCCGGGAAGGCCGTACCGCCTCGGCCGCCGCCACCGCCGGAGCCGCCGAGCAGAGGCTGCAGCAACGGCGACCCATAGGTCTTGCCGACGATCGTGATGGAGTTGATGTCGCAGTAGTAGCTCGCGCCCCAGGACTGGTAGGCCTTGGTGGCATACCCGCCCCCGATGCCGATGTAGTGGTACTGGCCCATCGCGTTGCAGCCGTCCGGGCCTTCGACGCCCCCCGGCCCGCCGCCCGGGCCCAGGCCACTGCCGCCGCGCACGATCTCCGCCCGCTGCTGCGTGTCGTCGCGCCCGCCACGGCCGCCGTCGTAGCCGCCCGGCCCGCCGACGCCCGGGATGGCATCGTCGCCCTGCAAGCCATCGCCATAGGTGCCGGTCGACGTCGCATCGGTGCCGCGGATGTCGATCGTCCCGGCGATCGTCACATTGCCGCTGGCCAGGATGAACACCGGCGTGTTGGCGGTGTTCTTCTTGAACTTGACCGTCACGCCGCTCGGGATGTTGACCGTCGTGTAGTTCAGGATGCCCGACTCGGGCAGCTGGATCTCGGTGTTGACGGTCGGGTTCAGTGAGCCGTCGGCACCGGTGCTGCCGCTGTTGAAGGCCGCCTGCGCCGAGGCTGCCGCCAGCGCCGCCAGCACGAAGGCCGCCTGGGGCTTGAAGGTGGAAAGTGTCATGGAGGGGCTCCTCGTAGCAGGGTGGACGACAGGACGTGAAGGAAGGAAGAAGAGGGACATGGGTGCTCCAGGCTCGGTCACTGCGGGGCGACCACGTTGATGGTGTTGGCGGGGCTCGGGTCGGCCGACGTGAGGCCGCCGTACACCTCGAGGCGCACGACGCGGTTGCCCAGCGGGGCCGCGGCGTCGACGGTGACGGCCACGCTGAGCAGTTCGCCCAGCGCGTCCTGCGACCACGCGATGTCGCTGGTCGGGCGCAGGCCGCTGCCCGGCGCGAAGACGACGCGCACCACGTTCTTCAGGTTGCTGCCGCGGATGAGCAGCGTCGCGCCCTTGCCTTGCTCGAAGACGATCGGCGAGACCGAGGTCATGGTCGGCAGGCTGCCGATGCCGAAGGCCGCGAGCGCCGGGTTGGCGAAGGTGACCGTGCGGCCGGCGGCCGTGCCCAGCCGCAGCCAGCGCAGGCCGAGCGGCGCATCCGGCGCGACCGACAGCGTCAGGCTCAGTTGGCTGCCGTCGCCGTTGACCACCGGGGCGCCGAGCAGCAGGCCGGTGGCCGGTGTCGCCGTGACCGTGGTCACCGTGTCGAGCCCGCGTCCGTCGATCGTCACCGTGCCGGAACCGCCCTGCAACCAGCCGGTCGGGCTGATCGCCTGCGCGACCGTGCCGACCACCACGCCGACGGCCTTGCTGGCGGCCGTGCCGGCGACGCTTTGCGGTGCGGGCGTCGCACTGCCCACCACCACGCCGACGTGCGGCGCACCGATCAGGCGGCTGACCGGATCCGGCGGCACCGTGACGCCGCTGCCGACCAGCACGCCGACCGGCTGTGACAGCACACCGGCGTAGGTCGGACCCACCTGTGTCGCGATGCGCACGATGTTGCCCGGCTGCACGGTGGACGTGGACTCACCGGCCGCCGTCGTCACGACAACCGCGCGGCTGCCCGATGCGGCACCGGCGGCCACCGTCGCGTTGAAAGTCAGCAGCGTGCCTTCGGCGTTGACCTGGAACGGCCCGGCCAGCACGCTTTGCGGCGGCTCGATGCGCACCGCCGACACGTTGGTGAAGTTGCGCCCGCGCACCGTCAGCGTGACGGCGCCCTGCCCGGCCAGCAGCACCTGCGGCGCGACGGCCGTCAGCTCGGGCACCGGCGCCGAGACGAGGAAGCTGGCGTCGCCGGGGCGCGAGAAGGTCACCGGCTTGCCGGCAGCCGTCAGCGCCAGGCGGCGTGCGCCGAGCGCCGCAGCGGCGTCGACCGTGATGTCCACGTTCAGCTGCGTGCCGTCGCCATTGACGGTCGGCGTGCCCACCGTGACGCCGGTGGCCGGCGTCACGCTGACGCCGCTGACCGCCTGCAGGCCGGCGCCGCGCACGGTGACGGTGGTGGTGGTGCCGACCACGCCGATGTTCGGGCGCACCTCGGTGATGCCGGTGCCGAGCAGCACGCCGACCAGCGTCGAGACCGGCTGGCGCTGCACCGGCTCGACCGGCGAGGTGGCCGTGCCGACGACGACGCCGACCAGGCGCGAGGCCACCGGCGTCACCGTCTCGCGCACCGTGGAGGCCACCGTGAAGCTGTTGGCCGGCGACAGTGTCGCGCTGGTGGTGCCGGACGGCGTGACGACCTGCAGCAGCCGGTTGCCGGTGGGCGCATCGGCATCGATCTGCAGCGGTGCGGACAGCGTGCGGCCGTCAGCGCTGACAACCGGCGACACGTCCGGATGCACGCCGGTGTCGGGCACGAGGCGCACCTGGCCCTGCTGCAGGTGGCGTCCATGCACCAGCAGTTTCACCAGCTGGCCGCGGCTGCCGAAGATCGGCTCGATCGATTCGATGGACGGCAGGCCGGTCATCAGTTGCACCACCGACACGGCGGGGTTGGCGAACACGAGTTCCTTGCCGGCCGCATCGCGCACCACCAGCTTGCGCGCGCCGATCGGCGCATCGGCTGCTGTCGTCAGCGTGACGCGCAGTTCGCTGGACTGGGCATTGAGCGTGACCGGGCCGAGCGTGATGCCGGTGGCCGGCAGCACGCTCACCTGCGCGCCGGCCGGGATGGCGGCGCCGGTGATCGCGATCTCGGTGCTGCTGCCGACGGCCCACGAGCGCGGGGCCACTTGCGACAGCACGCCGCCCACCGCCACGCCGACCACCGCGTTGACGGCGGTGACCTGGCGCGTGGCGGCCGGCGCGTTCGACTGCACGACCACGCCGACGGGCGACGCGTAGGCGGTGTTGGCGCCGCGGAAATCGGCGGTGATGAACAGCGGCACGCTGATGCGCGCCAGCGTGGTCGAGTCGGCCGTCAGCGTGACGGTGCCGGTCAGCTTGGGCACGATGGTGATCTTCGCGCTGGTCTGGCCGGCCGGGATCACGAGGCTGGCCGGCGTGACGGTCGCCTTGCTGGTGTCCGAGACCGAGAGGTTCAGCGTGTTGTCGCGGTAGTCGGCCTTGGACAGGCGGATCGTGATGTCGCGAGCCTTGCCATCCGGCGGCAGCGCGATCGGCGTCGGCTCGATGGCCACGATCGGGGGCACCGGCGCCTGCACCGGCAGCGCGACGGCGTTCGACAGCAGGTACTGGCCCGGGTGCGCCGCATCGGGCGTGCGCACCTGGGCCTGCAGCGTCACTGGCGAGGGCTGGCCGGGCAGCGTGCCGCGCAGTTGCGTGCTGCTGACGACGACCGTCGGCACCGAGGCGGAATTGAAGGTGAGCTCGGAGCTGGATGCGAAGTTGCGGCCCGTCACGGTGATCTCGGTGGCGCCGGCACCGGCCAGCACCGTGGCCGGGTCGAGGGCCGTGATGGCCGGCATCGGAGCCGTCACATGGATCGCGTTGGCGAGCAGCACCTCGCCCGCGTCGACCTGCAAGCGCAGGCCCGCGGCGCCGGGCGTGGCAGCCGCATCCACCTTCAGCTGCATGAAGAGCTGCGAGGACGACCCACCGCTGAACGGCGTCAGCGTCAGGCCGGCACGGTCGAACGCTGCGCTGCCGAGGCCGGTGAGGCGCGAGCCGTTCACCGTCAGCGTGACGGTCTGGCCCTGCTCCACCGTCGCGGGCGACACGCTGCTGAGCGACGGGCTGGCACCGACCGACACCGAGCCGGCGGTGATCACGTAGGGGATGCCGCGCAGGCCCCAGCGCACGCTGCCGGTGACGTCGCCGGCCGGCACCGCGATGCCGTTCAGCGCATTGCCGCTGGCGCGGTTGCCGACGCCACTGGGCGAGGCCGCCAGGTCGACCGTGATGGCCGCGCCCTGCTGGTTGCGGATGTCGACGTAGTTCAGCACCGGCGCGGCGCCGCGGATCGCGAGGCCCTTGCCATGCTCGAACACCATCTGCTCGAGCCGCGTGTTGCTGGTGGTGCCGCTGCCGAACACCCACTGGTCCCAGTCGCCGGGCGCGGCGGCCTGGGCCTGGCGCGTCTTGTCCGACAGCACACGGATCGGCAGTGCCGCGGTGCCGATCGCGCGCACCGTGCCCGCTTGAACCGTGAGCCGCGCACCGGCTGCCATGTAGACGGTGACGCCGGGATCGATGCTGAGCGTTGCGCCGCCCTGCACCACGACCTCGCCGCTCAGCAGGTAGGGGCTGTCGGCCGCGCTCCAGCGCGTGTCGCCGCCGATCGCGCCGGACACCGCGGTCTGCGCGGACGCGGCCAGCGGCAACAGCCCGGCCACCGTGAGGACGACGGCTGAGAAGGCGAGTCTGGCGCGCAGGCAGGCAGGAAGCGTCATGGGCTCGGGTCCGCGAAGGGAGGACATCGGTTGAAGCGGCGACAGGAGACGGACTGCGGCATCGCCATGCGCCAGGCACGGCAGAGCCGGACTCGGGCCGCCTTTTCAGGCAGCGGGAGACAGGTGCGGGTCGGGGACTGTCGCTAGCCGATCAGTGGCGGCAAGACGCGGTGCCAGCAGGGCGTGGCAGCGCGGGAATGACATCGTCGGGCGACGATGCGTGAGGTCTTCGCGGTGCCGTGTTGATACGGCACACATGCTTTCAGCAGTTGGACCATTTGGAACTCCTCCCAGAATTCGAAGCCGAGTCTAGCCACGCCATCCGACTTTCGCCAGGGGGTGATGCCATCTTTATTTCTTAAGTCATCTCCCACGAACTTGGGGGGTGAAGGAGTCGCACCGTTGTAGTACCGCGCGCGGCCCGACGACAGAATCGCGCCCATGTTCACCGCCGCCATCTTCGACATGGACGGGCTGCTGCTCGATTCCGAACGCACCATCATGCAGGCATGGCTCGCGTCGGCGCGCGCGCTCGACGTGCTGCTGCACGAGGCCGACTACATCGGCGTGATCGGGCTGGCCCATGCCGAATCGACCGCACGGCTCACCGCGCTGCTCGGCAGCACGCAGGCCTACGAACGCGTGCAGCGCGATGCGGCGCGGCGGCTCGCGCCCGAGGCCGGCACCGTGTTCGCGCTGAAGCCCGGCGCGATGGTGCTGCTGCAGGCGCTGCGGCAGCGCGGCGTGCCGTGCGCGGTGGCCTCGTCGACGCAGGTGGCCGAAGTGCGGCGCCGCCTCGCGGTGGCCGGCATCGATGGCTTCTTTCGCGCGGTGGCCGGCGGCGACGAGGTGCCGCGCGGCAAACCCGACCCGGCCGTCTACCTGCTCGCCGCCCAACGCGCCGGCCTCGACCCGCACAGCTCGCTCGCCTTCGAGGACAGCGACCACGGCAGCGCCGCCGCGCGCGCCGCCGGCCTGCAGGTGGTGACCGTGCCCGACCTGAAGACGCCCGATGCGGCGAGCTCGCTGCAGCAACTGGCCTCGCTCGCCGACGCACTGCAGCACCTCGACGCCTGGTTCCCGCCCGCCCCCAGGAACACCCTGCCCGGGCTTTAGGCGTTTACTAAACAGGAAGGGGTTTCTACACTGGCCCGATCGTGGCCTCAACGCCCTCCTCTCTCCCCACCGAAGACACTGCACGCCGGCTGCGCTGGGCGCATGGCGATGCGGAGTTGCACGCCTTCGGCGGCATGCTGGCGCCGGTGCGCTTCCGGGCCGCCGGGCAGGCGGATTTCTCGCCGCTGCATGTGGCGCCGTGGGCCGACGATGCGCAGGCCCACCCGCAATGGCCCGGCCTGCTCGGCCGCCTGCGCGGCGAATGGCCGTGCGTGCCGTTCGGGCGCTGCGACCGGCCCGACGGGTTGCCCATCACCTGGCAGGCCCGCCAGCCCGCCGACGACTGGGCGCACGGCTACGCGGCGCACCACCGCTGGCAGTGGCAGGACTCGGATGCGCTGTCGCTCGCGCTGCGCATCGAGATGCCGCCCGGGCACGCGGTGCAGCGCCTGACCCGCACCGTGCGCGCGGTGGCCGATGCAGCCGCGCTCGAGATCACGCTGCAGATCGATGCCCGCAAGCCGTGCCGCGTGCCGGTCGCGCTGCACCCGACGCTGCGCCTGGACATCGGCCGCGTGGCGCTCGACCTGCAGCACGACGGCGCGGGCTTCAACTATCCCGTGCCCACCGAGCCCGGCCGCTCACGGCTCAGGCCCGGAGCGCGCTTCGAGCGCCTCGACGCGGTGCCGCTGGCGGATGCCTCAACCGATGGCACGCAGGGCGACTTCACGCATTTCCCGCAGGCCGCCGACGGTGAAGACCTGCTGCAGCTGATGGACATCGTCGGCCCGGTGACCGCCCGCTACCTCGACGCCGGCTGGTCGCTGACGCTCGACTGGGACCGCGCGCTGTTGCCCGACCTGATGCTGTGGGTGAGCCACCGCGGCCGGCTCGCGCCGCCGTGGAGCGGACGGCATCTCGCGCTGGGCGTCGAGCCGCTGAACGGCGCCTGGGACCTGGGCCGCATCGGGCGTCCGCCCGCCGACCACCCGCTCGCGGCGCGCGACGGCATCGCACTGCACCCCGACGAGCCGTGCGTGATCCGCTATCGCCTGGCGGCCCGGCCGCTGCCACGATGAACTCGGACGGCGTCACGATCCGCGACATCGCCGAGGCGGCCGGCGTCTCGATCGGCACCGTCTCGCGCGCGCTGAAGAACCAGCGCGGCCTCTCCGACGAAACCCGCCGCCAGGTGCGCGAGGTCGCCCGCACCCTCGGCTACGACCCCGGCCGGCTGCGCTCGGCCAAGGCGCGGCGGCTGTTGTTCATGGTGCACCGCCACCACAGCAGCTTCTCGCTGAACCCGTTCTTCTCGCAGGTGATGCATGGCGTCGAAGAGGCCTGCCGCGAGTTCGGCGTGGTGCCGACCGTGCTCAGCGCCGGCCCGGCCGACCCGGTGCGCCAGCTGCTGCGGCTGCACGAGCCCGATGCGCTGATGGCGGCCGGCTACTTCGAGGCCGAGGTGGTCGACCTGCTGCGCGCGATGGACCTGCCGCTCGCGCTGGTCGATTTCTGGATGCCGGGCTGCCGCGCGGTGAACCCCGACAACGCACAGGGCGGCTACCTCGCGACGCAGCACCTGCTGGCGCAGGGCTACCGGCGCATCGCCTACCTCGCCGGCTCGCTGGCGCACTTCAGCATCCGCGAGCGCGAGCGCGGCTACCGGCGCGCGCTGTTCGAGGCCGGCGTGCTCGCCGACCCCGACCTCGAGGTGGTCGCCCCGCCCGGCCTGGACACCTCGGCCGGTGCCGAGGCCGCGATGCGCGAGCTGCTGAAGCTGCGCCCGCGCCCCGATGCCGTGTTCGCTTACAACGACATGGCCGCGCTCGCCGCGATCCGGGTCTGCCAGGCCGCCGGATTGCGCGTGCCGCAGGACATCGCCTTCGTCGGCTTCGACGACATCGCCGCCGCCGGCTACGGCACGATGGGGCTGACGACGATGCGCGTCGACAAGGAGGCACTCGGCCGCACCGGGGTCGAGATGGTGATGCGGGGCGACGACATGCCGCAGGACATCGTCCAGCCGGTCGAGCTGGTGGTGCGGGACAGCAGCCTCTCGTAGCCCGGATGCCAATCCGGGATGTGTCCGACAAACCCCGGATTGGCATCCGGGCTACTAAACACGGCTTGTTTCGCGATCTGCGCTGACTCTTGCGCGGGAATCCCCCGTCAGAGCGTTCGGCGCCGCGGCCTATCCTGACCGGCGTGACCTCGACGTCACACCCCTACAAAGCAGGAGACAAGCGAATGACACGTCACCCTCTGAAGACATTCGTCGCGGTCGCATGCGCGCTCGCGTTCTCGGGCCTCGCGTCCGCCCAGCAAAGCGTGGAGGTGCTGCATTGGTGGACCTCCGGCGGCGAGGCCGCGGCGCTGAACGTGCTGAAGGGCAACCTCGAGAAGCAGGGCGTCAAGTGGAACGACATGCCGGTGGCCGGCGGCGGCGGCGAGGCCGCGATGACGGCCGTGCGCGCCCGCGTGACCGCCGGCAACCCGCCGACTGCCGTGCAGCTGCTCGGCTTCGACATCCAGGACTGGGCCAAGCAGGGCGTGCTGGCCGACCTGAACGCGGTCGCCGCGAAGGAAGGCTGGGACAAGGTCGTGCCGGGCGCGCTGCAGGCGTTCTCGAAGTACGACGGCAAGTGGATCGCAGCACCCGTCAACGTGCACTCCACGAACTGGGTCTGGGCCAACAAGTCGGTGCTCGACAAGGCCGGCGTCACGGCGATGCCGACCAGCTTCGACGAGTTCATCGCCGCCGCCGAGAAGGTGCAGAAGGCCGGCTTCGTCGCGCTCGCGCACGGCGGCCAACCGTGGCAGGACGCGACGCTGTTCGACAGCGTCGTGCTGAGCACCGGCGGCATCGACTTCTACAAGAAGGTCTTCATCCAGAAGGACAAGGCCGCGCTCGGTTCGCCGACGATGCTGAAGGCCTTCGACCGCATGGGCCAGCTGCGCAAGCTGGTCGACAAGGACTTCTCCAACCGCGACTGGAACCTCGCCTCGGCGATGGTCATCAGCGGCAAGGCCGGCTTCCAGATGATGGGCGACTGGGCCAAGGGCGAGTTCGTCGCGGCGAAGAAGAAGCCGGGCGTCGACTTCATCTGCATGCGCTTCCCCGGCACCCAGGGCATGGTGTCGTTCAACTCCGACCAGTTCGCGATGTTCAAGGTCGGCGGCGACAAGGCCGCGGCGCAGGCCAAGATGGCCAGCGCGGTGATGGACCCGGCGTTCCAGTCGGCCTTCAACGTCGTCAAGGGCTCGGTGCCGGCGCGCACCGACGTGTCCGACGCGGCGTTCGACGACTGCGGCAAGAAGGGCATCAAGGACCTGGCCGAAGCCAGCGGCAAGGGCGCGCTGGTCGGCTCGATGGCGCACGGCCACGCGGTGCCGGCCGGCATCAAGAACGCCTTCTACGACGTGATCACGCGCCACTTCAACGGCCAGATCGACAGCAAGGCCGCCGTCAAGGAAATGGTCGCCGCGGTCGACAACTGATCCCTCGATGAAGGCTCCCCTGATCGCGAAGGCGGTGCTGTCGCCGAGCGTGCTGCTGATCGGCGTCTGCGTCTACGGCTACATCGCCTTCACCGTCTGGCTGTCGTTCACGGCATCGACGATGGTGCCGGTGACCACCTTGTCCGGCCCCGAGGCGTACGTGCGCCTCGTCGGGCTGAACAACTGGGTGCTGTCGGTGAAGAACCTCGGCATCTTCGCGACGCTGTACATCCTCGGCTGTGGCGTGCTGGGGCTGCTGCTGGCGGTGCTGATCGACCAGAAGGTGCGCGCCGAGGCCGGCTTCCGATCGGTCTTCCTGTACCCGATGGCGCTGTCGTTCATCGTCACCGGCACCGCGTGGAAGTGGTTGATGGACCCGGGCATCGGGCTCGAACGCTCGATGCACGCGATCGGCTGGAGCAGTTTCGCGTTCGGCTGGGTCAAGGACAGCGACTTGGCGATCTACTGCGTCGTGATCGCCGCGGTGTGGCAGACCTCGGGCTTCGTGATGGCGCTGTTCCTGGCCGGGCTGCGCGGCGTCGACACCGAGGTGGTGAACGCCGCGCGGCTCGACGGTGCACGCACCTGGCGCATCTACCAGCGCGTGATCCTGCCGCAGCTCGGCGCGAGCTTCATCTCGGCCTTCGTGATCCTCGCGCACATGGCGATCAAGTCCTACGACCTGGTGATCGCGCTGACCAATGGCGGCCCGGGGCGGGCGAGCTGGCTGCCGTCGCTCTTCATGTACCAATACACCTTCACGCGCAACGAGATGGCGGTTGGCGCGGCCAGCGCGGTGCTGATGCTGATCGCCATCGCGATCGTCGTGATCCCGTACATCCTGCGCGAGACGCGCCAGGCGGATGCCCATGGCTGAGCGCACGTTGAAGAACGTGGTGTCACGCGTCGCTCCTCGCGTCGTCCTCTACGGCGTGCTCGGCTATGCCGCGCTGCTGTTCCTGATGCCGCTGTACGTGATGCTGGTCAACTCGGTGAAGCCGCTCGACGAGATCCGCGCCGGCGACCTGATGGCCTGGCCCGACGCCTTCACGCTGCAACCGTGGCACGACGCCTGGAGCCTCGCGCAGATCGGCGTGCAGGCGACCGGGCTCAAGCCCTACTTCCTGAACAGCTTCCTGATGACGCTGCCGGCGGTGCTGATCTCCACCGGCATCGGCGCCTTCAACGGCTATGTGCTCACGCAGTTCCGCTTCCGCGGCGCGCACCTGGTGTTCGCGATGCTGATGTTCTCGGTGTTCATCCCGTTCCAGATCGTGCTGATCCCGATGGCGCGCACGCTCGGTCTGCTGCACCTGGCCGGCACGGTGCCGGGGCTGGTGCTGGTGCACGTGGTGTACGGCATCGGCTTCACCACCCTCTTCTTCCGCAACTACTACGCCGCGTTCCCGGCCGAGCTGGTGCGCTCGGCGCGCATGGACGGCGCGCGCTTCTTCCGGCTGTTCTTCCGGCTGCTGCTGCCCAACAGCGTGCCGATCATCGTGGTCTCGGTGATCTGGCAGTTCACGAACGTGTGGAACGACTTCCTGTTCGGTGCATCGTTCAGCGACTACAGCAGCTTCCCGATCACGGTGGCGCTGAACAACCTCGTCAACTCGAGCACCGGGGTCAAGGAATACAACGTGCACTTCGCGGCGGCGTTCATCGCCGGCGCGCCGACGCTGCTGGTCTACATCGTCTCCGGCAAGTACTTCGTCCGCGGCCTGATGGCCGGGTCCGTCAAGGGCTGATCGCAGTTCCCCACACACACCATGGCAGACCTCGCCCTGCAAGGCATCCACAAGCTGTTCGGCGCGACCCGCGTGCTGCACGAGATCGACATCCACCTGCCCGACGGCGAGTTCCTGGTGCTGGTCGGCCCGTCGGGCTGCGGCAAGAGCACGCTGATGAACCTGATCGCCGGGCTCGAGGAGCCGAGCGGCGGGCGCATCGTGCTGGGCGGCCAGGACATCACCGCCGCCGGCCCGGCCGACCGCAACATCTCGATGGTGTTCCAGTCGTACGCGCTGTACCCGAACATGACGGTGGCGGCCAACATCGCGTTCCCGCTGGAGATGCGTGGCGTGCCGAAGGCCGAGCGCGAGAAGACCGTGCAGAGCGTGGCCGCGATGCTGCAGATCGACCACCTGCTGCAACGCAAGCCGCGCCAGCTGTCGGGCGGGCAGCGCCAGCGCGTCGCGATCGGCCGGGCGCTCGCGCGGCAGCCGCAGCTCTTCCTGTTCGACGAGCCGCTGTCGAACCTCGACGCGAAGCTGCGCGTGGACATGCGCGCCGAGATCAAGCGGCTGCACATGCGCACCGGCGTCACCACGATCTACGTGACGCACGACCAGGTCGAGGCGATGACGCTGGGCACGCGCATCGCGGTGCTCGATGCCGGGCGCATCCAGCAGCTCGCGACGCCGCTCGAGATCTACACGCGGCCGGCGAATCGCTTCGTCGCGACCTTCATCGGCTCGCCGTCGATCAACCTGTTCGACGCGACGCGCGATGCGGCCGGCATGTTGCGTTTGCCTGATGGGACTGCGATCGGCGAGCTCGCGAACGGACCGGCCGGCAAGGTGGCCGTCGGCGTGCGGCCGGAAGACATGAGCCTGCGCGACGACGGCCAGCTCGCCGGGCGGATCTCGCTGGTGGAGCCGACCGGGCCGGAGACCTATGCGCTGGTCGACCTCGGCCACACCGAGGTCACGGTGCGCATGAGCGGCCTGCCGAACGTGCTGCCCGGAGCCGAGGTGCGCGTGCATGTGCCGCCGCAGGCGCTGCATGTGTTCGCGTCCGAGACCGGCGAGCGGCTGAACTGACGGCTGGACAAGCCAGGAGGTGCATGCGATGGAAGCCTGGATGAACGACGTGCCCGCCGCGGTGCGGGCCTCGCAACGGCAACTGCRCCGCGACGTGCGCGACCTGCCCGGCCGCTTCGCGCGGCTCGGCGAGGCACTGGAGGCCGAGGTGGCCGCGATCCGCGCCGAGCAGGCGCAGGGCGGCGCGGTGCCCGAGCTGCACTACCGGGACGTGGCGGCCGGCAAGGTCACTGCAGCGCAGATGGCGCACATCAAGCGGCGCGGCTGCGTCGTGATCCGCCGCGTCTTCGACCCCGAAGTCGTCGGCGCGTGGAACGAGGCCATCGGACGCTACATCGACGCGGTGCAGTACCTGCAGCGCATGCCGCAGAAGGCGGGGCTGGACAAGTACTTCAGCGCGCTCGGCGCGAGCCGGCCGCAGATCTACAGCCTGTACTGGTCGCTGCCGCAGATGCAGGCGCGCCAGCATGTCGACATGGCGGCCACGCGCGCGTGGCTGAACCGGCTGTGGACTTTCGAGAAGAACGGCACCCGGTACTTCGACCCGGACCGGCAGTTCAACTACGCCGACCGCATCCGCCGCCGCGAGCCGGGCGATTCGACGCTCGGTCTCTCGCCGCATTCCGACGGCGGCTCGGTCGAGCGCTGGTGCGAGCCGACGTTCCGCCACGTCTACCGCGAGGTGTTCGACGGCGACCCGCTGGCCTTCGACCCGTTCGATGCCGAGGGCCGCACCGCGACGCGCGAGATCCCGTCGCCCGCGGTGTGCTCGGCCTTCCGCACCTTCCAGGGCTGGACCGCGCTGACGCGCCAGGGCCCGGGCGACGGCACGCTGAAGCTGGTGCCGATCGCGAAGACCACGCCGTGGATGCTGCTGCGCGCACTGCAGCCCGACGTGCCCGACGGCGACCTGTGCGGCGCGCAGCCGGGGCGCGCGCTGGGCGCGTCGCCACAGTGGCATGCGCCGCTGCTGGCGGGGCTGGTGTCGATCCCGCAGGTGGAGCCGGGCGACACCGTGTGGTGGCACTCCGACGTGATCCACGCGGTGGAGGACCAGCATGCGGGCAGCGGCTACAGCAACGTGATCTACATCGGCGCGGCGCCGTGGTGCGGCAAGAATGCCGCCTTCGCGCAGCGCCAGGCCGCGGCCTTCCTGAAAGGGCGCAGCAGCCCGGATTTCGCGCCCGAGGACTACGAACTCGGCTTCGAGGGCCGGGCGCGCGAAGACAACCTGAGCCCGCTCGGCCGCATGCAGATGGGGCTGAGAGAATGGCCCTGAGCTGACCGATTCTTCTCGATGACTTCCATGACCACGACGCCGCCCCTGCCCGATTTCCGCCGCCCCGAGCCGCTGCTCGCCCACATCCGCCACACGCTCGCGTTCTACGACGACCGCTGCCGCGACGACAGCGGCGGCTTCTTCCACTTCTACAAGGACGACGGCACGGTCTACGACCGGCGCACGCGCCACCTGGTGAGCAGCACGCGCTTCGTGTTCACGCAGGCGATGGCGTTCCGCCGCTTCGGCGAGCAGCGCTACCTTGAGAACACGCGCCACGCCTTGCGCTTCCTGCAGCAGGCGCACCTGCAGCCGAACGGCGGCTACGCATGGCAGCTCGACTGGGACGGCACGAAGGCCACCGTGCAGGACGGCACCAACCACTGCTACGGCCTCGCGTTCGTCGTGCTCGCGCATGCGCATGCGCTGATGGCCGGCATCGAGGAGGCGCGTGCGGGGCTCGATTCGAGTTTTGCGCTGATGGAGCAGCGTTTCTGGGAGCCTTCGCGCGGGCTCTATGCCGACGAGGCCGACGCCGCGTGGAAGGTGGGCAGCTACCGCGGCCAGAACGCGAACATGCACAGCTGCGAGGCGATGATCGCCGCGTATGACGCGACGAAGGACGCGAAGTACCTGCAGCGCGCGCTGACGCTGGCCGAGTCGATCACGCAGCGCCAGGCGGCGCTGGCCGACACGCCCGACGGCCCGCTGGTGTGGGAACACTACCGCGCCGACTGGTCGGTCGACTGGGACTACAACCGCGACGACAAGACGAACATCTTCCGGCCGTGGGGCTTCCAGACCGGGCACCTGACCGAGTGGGCCAAGCTGCTGCTGCAGCTGGAGACCCACCTGCCGGCCAATCAGCGGCCCGCGTGGCTGCTGCCGACCGCGCGCCGCTTCTTCGACACCGCGATGCGGCGCGGCTGGGACGCGACGCACGGCGGCCTGGTCTACGGCTTCGCGCCCGACGGCAGCGTGTGCGACGGCGATAAGTATTTCTGGGTGCAGGCCGAAAGCCTGGCCGCGGCGGCGCTGCTCGCGCTGCGCACCGGCGACGCTGCGTACTGGGGCTGGTACGACAAGCTGTGGGGCTACAGCTGGGCGCACATGATCGACCACGAGCACGGCGCCTGGTACCGCATCCTCACGCCCGACAACCGCAAGATCTCGGACGAGAAGAGCCCGGCCGGGAAGGTGGATTACCACACCATGGGGGCATGCTATGACGTGCTGAGGGGGATGAAGGCCTGAGGGCGCGGGAATGCATCAGCTCGCCGTCTTGGTCTTGCGCGCGGCACGCCGCCCCATGTTTCCAACGAAATCCTCAAGCTGATCATCTGCGACATCGACGTACCGCCCCGCCGAGACGTCGAGCCAACCTTGGCGGGCCGCCTGGTTGAGGGCCTCAAGCTTGCCTTCCTCGATGCGCTCGCGCTCCTCGCAAACCGTCTGCGCTTCGAGTGGCTGGACAGCCGCTCCTGTGCCGCGCTTGCGCAACACCAACTTGCCGGCGTCGATGTCGGACTGGCGCAGCGGCTTGTCCGCACGCGGCTCGGACGAGGTTTTATCGGTGGATGGCTTGCTCATGTCGGTCTGGACTCAAAGGTGTCGCGAATAGCGCAGCATGTGCATTGATGCAGGTATCGTCAAGGCAACCCGGTGCGCCACAGAAATGATGGTGCCTCTGCCGTGGGCTCATGGATTGAGGAACTGACATGCCTGTGACGAGCAACCCGACTGCAAACCGGCTATCGCTGTTGGCCAAGGATGCCGAGCAAGCTGCGAAGTACCTTGACGCCCTGACTTCGCTCCGCAGCAAAGGCCCCGATGCGGACCCTGAAGGCACCATCCACTCAGCACTGATGCACGCAGCCATCGTGGTCTATGCACGCAGCTTCAAGAAGAGCGAGAGGACCAACGGGGAAGCCGACAAGAAAGTCGACCTGGGGCAACTTCAGGTCGCGCAGGATGCCGACCTGAAGGCGCTTCACACGCGCATCGTCGACGCCAGAGACACCATGATTGCGCACTCCGATTGGGACAAGCGGCGCTCAACGGTAGTCGAGAAATCGCCCGTGGAGGGCTCCCCCTCCTTGAGCGTGCTCCGCGCCACAACCATGACCCAGCGCTGGGAGAACATCGACGAGAGGATGTTCAAGAAGCTGGCCGCGCTGGTGCACGAGCAGGCAGGCAACCAAGCCTTCGACCTGGAGCGAAAAATGGGGGAGTGAGGGCCTGAAACAGAAAGGCCTCAGAGGTTTCCCTCTGAGGCCTGCATCATTGTTGGTGGAGAGGAGGAGGATCGAACTCCCGACCTTCGCATTGCGAACGCGACGCTCTCCCAGCTGAGCTACCCCCCCAACAAGGGCGCCAGTCTATCAAAAAAATCGGCGTGTTCGCCCGCCCGGATCGGGGGGCCGGAGCGCTTAAGCTGCGCGCCATGCCCGCCCCCGTCGAGATCCGACTCGCCCTGCCCGAAGACGCGCACGCGATCGCCGCGCTGTCGCGCGAGGCCATCGAGCACGGCCTGCCCTGGCGCTGGACGCCGCAACGCGTGCGCCGCAGCCTGCGCGACCGCAGCACCAATGTGATCGTCGGCCACGAGCAGGGCGTGCTGCACGGCTTCGCGATCATGAAATACGACGACGAGGAAGCGCACCTGCTGCTGCTCGCGGTCGCCGCGGCGCAGCGCCACCGCCATATCGGCTCGACCCTGATGGCCTGGCTCGATGCCACCACCCGCGCCGCGGGCATTGCGGTGATCCGCGTCGAGGCGCGCGCCAGCAACACGCAGGCCCGCTCGTTCTACAAGCACCACGGCTTCCGCGAGACCGGCATCGTCTCCGGCTACTACGAAGACGTCGAAGACGCCGTCCGCATGCGCCGCGACCTGCGCAGCTGATTGCCCCTGCGCCTTCCCGAACCCGCCCGCGCGGACTAAAGTCTGCGCCGGCATCATTTTCGGAGGCAGCATGAAGAAGGTCGTGTGGGGGGTGCTCAGCACCGCGAAGATCGGGCTCGAGAAAGTCATTCCCGGCATGCAGAAGAGCGCCTTCTGCGAGGTGCGCGGCATCGCGTCGCGCTCGCTCGAACCGGCGCAGCGGGCAGCACAGAAGCTCGGGCTGGCCAAGGCCTACGGCTCCTACGAGGAGATGCTCGCCGACCCCGAGATCGAGGCCGTCTACAACCCGCTGCCCAACCACCTGCACATCCCGCTGACGCTGCAGGCCGCGCGCGCCGGCAAGCATGTGCTGTGCGAGAAGCCGGTGTCGATCACCGCACAGGAGGCCGCCGAGCTGCGCACCGTCGCCGACAAGGTGCTCGTCAGCGAGGCCTTCATGGTGCGCTACCACCCGCAGTGGCTGCGCGTGCGCGAGCTGCTGCGCGCCGGCCGCATCGGCACCGTGCGCCAGGTGCAGGTGTTCTTCTCGTACTTCAACGACGACCCCGCCAACATCCGCAACATGGCCGACATCGGCGGCGGCGCGCTGTACGACATCGGCTGCTACGCGATCGTCGCCGGCCGCTTCATGTTCGAGGCCGACCCGAAGCGCGTGATCGCGCTGGTCGACCGCGACCCGAACTTCCACACCGACCGCAGCTGCAGCGCACTCGCCGACTTCGGCGGCGGCCGTCACCTCGATTTCACGGTGTCGACGCAGAGCGTGCCGTACCAGCGCGTGCAGGTGGTCGGCACCACCGGGCGCATCGAGATCCAGATCCCGTTCAATGCGCCGCTCGGCGGCCGGACGAAGATCTTCATCGACGACGGCCGCGCGCTCGACGGCTCGGCCATCGAGACCGAAACCCTCCCCGAGTCCGACCAGTACACGCTGCAGGGCGACGCGTTCTCGCGCGCGGTGCGTGGCGAGATCGCGCTGCCCTACGGCGTCGACGACGCGATCACCAACATGCGGGTGATCGACGCGCTGTTCCGCTCCGAGCGCAGCGAGCGCTGGGAGGCGGTCTGAAACAAGGTCCGATGCCCACACCGCCCACGCCGCCCGCCCAGCCCACCGAGCCCGCCGAACGCTTCGGCCGCCCGCCCACCGGCTGGCGGCTGCGGCTGTTCATCGTGATCTTCGAGGCCGACACCCGCAGCGGCCGGCTGTTCGACCTGGCGCTGGTGTGGCTGATCCTCGCGAGCGTGGCCGTGGTCATGCTCGACAGCTTCGCGTCGCTGCACGCGCGCTGGGGCGAGGTCTTGTCGGCGCTCGAATGGGTGTTCACGGTGCTGTTCAGCCTCGAGTACCTGGCGCGGCTCGCCTGCGTGCAGCGGCCCGGGCGCTATGCCGGCAGCGTGTTCGGCATCATCGACCTGCTGGCGGTGCTGCCGACCTGGGCCGCGCTGGTGGTGCCCGGCCTGCATGCGCTGATCGACGTGCGGGCGCTGCGCCTGCTGCGGCTGTTCCGCATCCTGAAGCTGGCTGCCTACATCGCCGAGTACCGCGCGCTCGGCGAGGCGCTGATGGCCAGCCGCCGCAAGATCCTGGTGTTCCTGAGCTTCGTGCTGCTGGTCACGGTGGTGATGGGCAGCCTGATGTATGCGGTCGAGGGGCCCGGCAACGGCTTCGACAACATCCCGGTGTCGATCTACTGGGCGATCTCGACGATGACCACCGTCGGCTTCGGCGACATCACGCCGAAGACCGGGCTCGGCCGCTTCATCGCGTCGTTCATGATGCTGGTCGGCTGGGGCACGCTCGCGGTGCCGACCGGCATCGTCAGCGCCGAGTTCACCGCGCTGCGCTTCAGGGGGCAGCCCACGCCGCCGACCACCCGCACCTGCCCGGCCTGCCTGACCGAGGGCCATGCCACCGGAGCGCGCTACTGCAGCGATTGCGGTGCGGCGCTGCCCGGCGTTCGATCCTGAGCGCTCAGAAGAACGCCCGCGCATAGTTGATCGGCGCATGGTCCGCCAGGTCGCGCAGCAGCACCGCGCCGGGCTTGCCGGCGTGCTCGCCGAAGTAGGCGGTGCGGGCGCGCATGCGGTCGTCGTCGACCCGTGCCGCATCGGGCCGCTCGACCAGCTCGCCGGCGCTCGTGATGTAGCTGGCCGGCGTCACGTGCGTGTAGGTGCGCAGGCTCGGCGGCAGGTCGGTGACCAGATCGCAGCAGTTGACCAGCCGGATGCGCTGCGGATTGCGCAGCCCTGCCGCAAACACCGCATCGCCGACACGCGGGGAGCCGAGCGTGACCAGCGTTCCCTCGTGCCACACCGAGGCGGCCAGCGTCGCGAGCGCCGCGCCCAGGCTGTGGCCGGTCAGCAGCAGCCCGTTGCGCGGTTTCGCATCGCCATCCAGCCAGTGGCCGATGCGCGGCAGCAAGGTGCGCGCCGCGCCGGCAAAGCCCACATGCACCCGCCCGCTCGCCTCGGGCCACGGCGTCGTCAGTGCATTCAGGTCGTTCGCGAGGTCCACCAGTTCGTCGGGCTGCGTGCCGCGGAAGGCCACCAGCACCAGTCCGTCGGATGGCCGCAGCGCCCCGAAGGCCTGCGAGCCGCTGCCCGCATCGGCGAACAGCCGCGGCGCATCGAAGCCGGCCCGCGCCAGCGCAGCGGCCAGCCGCTCGGCCTCGGTCTTCGAGCCCTCGGCACGCACGTAGGCCAGGCGCGCGGCCTCGGTGGCCAGTTGCAGCAGGGTCGGCTGCGCATCGGGCGTGAACAGCGTGGGCGCCCGCTCGGGCGAGTACAGGGCGGTGCGGCGGGGGTCGTAGGCGATCACGGGGCGCGGCAGAAGCAGGGAGACGCGCATTCTGCGGGCCACGCGGGCCGATGCCCGTACCTGCCTTGCGATGGGCGCGCAAAACCTGAGTTCTGTACGGTGGCAAATCGCAGCGCAGATGACAGGCCCGCCGTTTGCCGCTCAACTGCGCGACTCAGACCCTTCCCGTGTTCAACACCAGAGAGGACAACCCGATGGCCCAAGACAAGCCCCGCCAGACCGCGAGCGACTTCGATCCCGAGGTGCTGCGCCTGTTCGACAAGTACGTGCACGGCCAGATCGACCGCCGCGGCTTCCTCGACGGCGCCCGCAAGTACGCCGTCGGCGGCCTCACCGCCGTCGGCCTGCTCGAGGCGCTGAGCCCGAAATTCGCCGCCGCCGAGCAGGTGCCGAAGACCGACCCGCGCATCGCGGCCGAATCGGTCGAGATCCCGTCGCCGCTCGGCTACGGCAAGGTGCGCGGCTACCTGGTGAAGCCGGCGCGCGTCTCCGGCAAGCTGCCGCTGGTGCTGGTGGTGCACGAGAACCGCGGCCTGAACCCGCACATCGAGGAGATCACGCGCCGCCTCGCGCTCGAGAACTTCATCGCGTTCGCCCCCGACGCGCTGTTCCCGCTCGGCGGCTACCCCGGCGACGAGGACAAGGCCCGCGAGCTGTTCGGCAAGCTCGACCAGGCCAAGACGCAGGAGGATTTCATTGCCGCCGCCAACTTCCTGCGCGCCCACCCGCTGGGCAACGGCAAGCTCGGCGCGGTCGGCTTCTGCTACGGCGGCGGCGTCGTCAACCTGCTGGCCACGCGCGTGCCCGAGCTGGCGGCCGGCGTGCCGTTCTACGGCAACGCGCCGGCGCTCGACAAGGTGGCCGGCATCAAGGCGCCGCTGCTGCTGTTCTTCGCCGACAACGACGAGCGCATCAATGCCGCCTGGCCGCCGTACGAGGCCGCGCTGAAGGCCGCCAAGGTGAAGTTCGACGCCTACAAGTACCCCGGCACCCAGCACGGCTTCAACAACGACACCACGCCGCGCTACGACGACGCGGCCGCGAAACAGGCCTGGACGCGCACGATCGCGTTCTTCAACACCCAGCTGCGCACTGCGGGATGATCCTCGGGGGGCGCGCCCGGCGGCGTGGCTACACTGCGCAGCTTCGCCCAGCCTCGCGCCTCTCAAAGTGTCGGATCGTCTCGCAGTCCTCCCGCAGTACCTTCTCCCCAAGCAAGCGCTGACGCTGCTGGCCGGCCGCATCGCGTCGGCCCGCGGGGGCGCCTCGACCACGCGGCTGATCCGCTGGTTCGTCAAGCGCTACGGCGTCGACATGGCCGAGGCCGCCAACCCCGACATCGCCGCCTACCCGAGCTTCAACGAGTTCTTCACGCGCGCGCTGAAGCCCGGTGCACGGCCGCTCGCGCAGGCCGACCTGATCTGCCCGGTGGACGGCGCGATCAGCCAGTTCGGCCGCATCGAGCACGACCAGATCTTCCAGGCCAAGGGCCACCGCTACAGCACGACGGCGATGGTCGGCGGCGATGCGGCCCTCGCGGGTCAGTTCGACGGCGGCCACTTCGCGACGCTCTACCTGAGCCCGCGCGACTACCACCGCATCCACATGCCCTGCGACGGCCGGCTGCGCCGCATGATCCACGTGCCGGGCGCGCTGTTCTCGGTCAACCCGACCACCGCGCGCGGCGTGCCGGGGCTGTTCGCGCGCAACGAGCGCGTGGTGTGCGTGTTCGACGGCCCGCGCGGGCCGTTCGTGCTGGCGCTGGTCGGCGCCACCATCGTCGGCAGCATGGCGACGGTGTGGCATGGCGTGGTCAACCCGCCGCGCAGCGGCACGCTGCGCGAATGGCGCTACGACGACGATGCACCACCGGTCACGCTGAAGCAGGGTGACGAGATGGGGCGCTTCCTGCTCGGCTCGACGGTCGTGATGCTGTTCCCGGCCGGGCCGCTGGCCTTCAACCCGGCCTGGGAGCCGGCACTGCCGATCCGCCTCGGCGAGGCGATGGCCTCACTTCAGTCCGCCTGACAGGAACGCGCGCAGCCGCTCGCTGCGCGGCCTCGCCAGCACCTCGCGGGGGTCGCCCTCCTCCTCGACGACGCCCTGGTGCAGGAACATCACGCGCCGCGACACCTCGGCCGCGAACGCCATCTCGTGGGTGACGACGATCATCGTGCGCCCCTCGCCGGCCAGCTCGCGCATCACCTTCAGCACCTCGCCGACGAGTTCCGGGTCGAGCGCCGAGGTCGGCTCGTCGAACAGCATCACCTGCGGCTCCATCGCGAGCGCCCGCGCGATCGCGACGCGCTGCTGCTCGCCGCCCGACAGCTGCGACGGATAGAGGCCCTTGCGGTGCAGCACGCCGACGCGCGCGAGCAGCGCCTCGGCGCGCTCCACGGCCTGCGCCTTCGGCACGCCGAGCACGTGGACCGGGGCCTCGATCACGTTCTCGAGCGCCGTCATGTGCGCCCACAGGTTGAAGTGCTGGAACACCATCGCGAGCCTGCTGCGCAGCCGTTGCAGCTGCTTCGCGTCGGCAGCCTGCAGCCGGCCGTCGCGGCCCGGCTTCAGCGCGATCGCTTCGCCCGACAGCGTGATGCGCCCCGCATCGGGCTGCTCCAGCAGGTTGATGCAGCGCAGCAGCGTGCTCTTGCCGGAGCCGGAGGAGCCGATGATGCTGATCACGTCGCCCTGGCTGGCGGTGAGCGAGACGCCCTTCAGCACCTCGACGGCGCCGAATTTCTTGTGCAGGTCCTCGACCTGGAGTTGCACCCTCCGCGGGTCCGTCATCAATCGCTCGACAGCTTGCCGCTGCGCATCGGCGTGGTGCCTGCCACCTTGAACAAGGGCCTTCCCGCGATGGCATAGCGCACGCGGTCGCGCGCGAAGAACAGGCCATCGGTGCGGGTGTGCAGCGAATGCACCTCGCCGCTGATCGGGTCGATCACGTCGGCGATCAGGTCGCCAGCGTGCACCACTTCGCCGGGCTCGCGGTGGTAGGCGACCACGCCGCTGACCGGCGCGGACACCACCTCGGTGCCCGACAGGGGCGTGGCGGGGAACAACAGCGGCGGCAGCGTGGGCGCCGGGCCGTCGACCAGGCCGCGCAGCGTCAGGAAATCGAGCAGCGCCTCCGCATCGGCCGCAGCCTGCGGGTGCGTCACGCTGGTCTCGCCGCGCAGCTCCACCGTGACCGACAGGCAGCCGAGCGGCACCGGGCGCTGCTCGCCGAAATGCGCGGCGAGCTGCCACCAGGTCTGCGAGCACGCCTCGTCGAACGGGTTGTCGCCCGACTCCAGCGCCAGCAGCGAGGCCTGCGCGCCCAGGCAGCGTGCGAGCGGCTCGACCTCGGACCACAGCGGCGTGCCGGTGTAGAGGTGGGCCACCGATTCGCTGTCGCAATGCAGGTCGAGCACCACCTCGGCATCGCAGGCCAGCGCCATCAGCGTCTTGCGCTGGCTCATCAGCTCATGGGTCTCGGGCAGCGCCTGCACCACCTCGCGCAGCGCCTCGCGCACCCTTTGCGCATTGGCGACAGGGTCGTCGCCCAGCAGCGCCTCGATGCGCGAGCGCACCGGCTCGAACAGTGCCGGATAGTGCCGGTTGAAGTTCTCGCCGCTGCCGAGCTCGAAGCGGCCGATCGGCATGCGCAGCAGTTGCTGGTCGAGCCCGATCGGATTCGCCACCGGCACGACGATGACCTCGGCGCGCAGGCGTCCTTCGCTCTCGAGCTGCGCCAGCCGCAGGCGCAGGTGGTGCGCGACCAGCATGCCGGGCAGCTCGTCGGCATGCAGCGAAGCCTGCACGTAGACCTTGCGCCCGCTGTCCTGCGGGCCGTAGTGGAAGCTGACGATCTCGCGCCGGGTCAGCAGCGAGGCGCCTTTCAGCGGGTGGTGTCGGGTTTGCATCGGAAGGTGGGTCGAGATTCAGGAGCGGGGTCGGAGGTGGCGCGCCCAGCGGGCTTCGGCGCGCCGGAACAGCGCCACCAGCGCGAACGTGATCGCCAGGTAGAACAGCGCCGCGGTGATGAAGGCCGGGAACGGCAGGAAGAAGCGCGAGTTGACATCGCGCGCGACGCCGGTCAGGTCGAGCAGCGTGACGATGCTCGCGAGCGAGGTGGCGTGCAGCATCAGCACCACCTCGTTGCCATAGCCCGGCAGCGCCCGCCGCAGCGCCGACGGCAGCAGGATGCGCCGCACCATCAGCAGCCAGGGCATGCCGACGCTGCGCGCCGCCTCGATCTCGCCCGGCGGCGTCGTGCGGATCGCCCCGGCGACGATCTCGGTGGTGTACGCGCAGGTGTTGATCGCGAACGCGGCCACCGCGCAGAACCAGGCGCTCGACAGCAGCGGCCACAGCAGGCTCGCGCGCACCGCCTCGAACTGCGCGAGGCCGTAGTACAGCAGGAACAGCTGCACCAGCAGCGGCGTGCCGCGGACCACGAAGGTGAAGCACCACACCGGCATCCACCAGCGGCGCCGGCTCGAGGCGCGCATCACGCCGAGCGGGATCGCGCCCAGCAGGCCGAGCGCCAGCGACATCGCCAGCAGCCGCAGCGTCGTCCACGCACCGGACAGGTACAGCGGCAGGTTGTCGACGATGGCGTCGAAGCTCACCGCGCGGCCTTCACAACGAGACGGCCGGCACGCCCGGCGACCAGCGCTTCTCGAGCGCGCGCAGCGCGAGCACCGAGGCCGTCGTGATCAGCAGGTAGCCGGCGGCCGCGGCCAGGTAGAAGGTGAACGGCTCGCGCGTGGCGCCGGCGGCCTGCCCGGCCTTCTGCATCATGTCGGTCAGCCCGATCACCGACACCAGCGCGGTCGACTTCACCAGCACCAGCCAGTTGTTCGCGAAGCCGGGCAAGGCGAGCCGCAGCATCTGCGGCAGCACGATGCGCCGGAACACCAGCAGCGGCGTCATGCCGAAGGCCAGCCCCGCCTCGGCCTGGCCGTGCGGGATCGCGAGGATCGCGCCGCGGAAGGTCTCGGTCAGGTAGGCGCCGAAGATGAAGCCGAGCGTCGCGACGCCGGCCACGAACGGGTCGATGTCGACGTACTCGTCGATGCCCAGGTGCGGTGCGATCTCGTTCACCGCGAGCTGGCCGCCGTAGAAGACCAGCAACATCAGCACCAGGTCGGGCACGCCGCGGATCAGCGTCGTGTAGACGGTCGCGCCGCGCCGCCAGAACGCCGAGCCCGACAGCTTCGCCGCCGCACCCGCCAGGCCCAGCAGCACCGCGACGGCCAGCGACGCGACGGCCACGCCCAGCGTCAGGCGCAGCCCCTCCAGCAGGCTCGGCAGGTAGCCGTGCAGCATCACTGGCCGAAGATGTCGTAGTTGAAGTACTTCGCCGCGAGCTTCTGGTAGGTGCCGTTCGCGCGGATCGCCTTGATCGCGGCGTTCAGCCGGTCACGCAGTTCGGTGTCGCCCTGGCGCAGCGCGATGCCGGCGCCGCTGCCGAAATACTCCGGATCCCGGTAGTCCGGCCCGACGAAGCCGAAGCCCTTGCCGGCCGGCGTCTTCAGGAAGCCGATGTCGCCGGCGATGCCGTCGACCATCGTCGCATCGATTCGACCGGCCGCGAGATCCAGGTAGACCTCGTCCTGGCTCGCGTAGCGCACGATGGTCGCCTCGGTGAACTTGGCGCTCACGTAGCGGTCGTTGATGGTGGTGCGCTGCACACCGATGCGCGTGCCCTTGAAGCGCGCCGGCGTGCCGTCGATCGGCGAGCCGGTCTTCGCGATCAGCTTGTTCGCGCTGTTGTAGTACTTGTCGGTGAATCCGACCACCTTCAGCCGTTCGGGCGTGATCGACATCGAGGCGACCACCATGTCGACCTTGCGCGACTGCAGCGACGGGATCAGGCCGTCGAACTCCTGCTGCACCAGCGTGCAGCGGGACTTCATCTCGGTGCACAGCGCGTTCGCGATGTCGATGTCGAAGCCCTGCAGCTTGCCGTCGGGGCCGACGGTGCTGAACGGCGGGTAGGCGCCTTCGACGCCGACGCGCAGCTTCGACAGGTCGGCCGCCTGCGCACCCGGCAGGGCGAACAGCGCGGCGAGCAGCAGCATCACGGGGAGGAATCGTTTCATCGGGGGCTCCGGCAGGGGTTCGGGACCGCATTGCAAGTCCCGAACCATACCGCGCCCCGGCATCACTGCGAGTAGGGGGTGAGACCGATCAGCTTCATCCGTTCCTCGAAGCTCGGCGGCGTGGCCGTCAGTTCGTGGCCAGGCGCCGCGGCGGCCGCCACCTCGGCGGCTTCCGGGGTGCGGCCGATCAGCGCCATGCGCTCCAGGTACTCCTTCTGGCGCTCGGCGGCGTTCTGCGCCGGAGTCTCGGGCGGCAACGGCGCGGCCTGTTCGCCGGGCTCGGGGGTGCGGCCGATCAGGTGCATGCGTTCGACGTAGGCGGCGTCCGGGTCGGCCGGACCGGAGGGCACGGCGGCCCAGGCGGCGCCCTGCGTGGCGAGCGCGGCCAGGGAGGAAACGAGGATCATCAGGGATCTCATGGGACATCCTTTCGCAGGGAGTGGAGGTGTGCGGGTTGGGTCACCCGCCGGCCATCGCCGTTCCCTGCCCCACCCCGGCTTTACCCGGTGAAACCCTGATGCCACACCGCGCGATGCGCATGACATCTGCCGTCGCAATCGATCTCATCAAAACGATCGACGAGATCGCGCAAAACCCGGCGCTAGACTGCGCCGATGACCTCGCCCGACGACGACACCTCCCCTGCCCCCGCGTCCGACAAACCCCGCCCCGGCGACACCTACGTGCAGTCGTTCGCACGCGGCCTGAGCGTCATCCGGTCCTTCAGCGCGAAGGCGCCGCAGCAGACGCTCAGCGAGGTCGCGCAGCGCACCGGCCTGACGCGCGCCGGTGCACGCCGCATCCTGCTGACGCTGGAAGGCCTGGGCTATGTGGAGAGCCAGGGCCGGCAGTTCCGGCTCACGCCGAAGATCCTCGACCTCGGCTTCGCCTACCTGTCGTCGCTGCCGCTGTGGAACCTGGCCGAGCCGGTGATGGAGGCGCTGGTCGAACAGGTGAAGGAATCGAGCTCGGCGGCGGTGCTCGAGGGTGGCGACATCGTCTACGTGCTGCGGGTGCCGACGCACAAGATCATGAGCATCAACCTGGGCATCGGCAGCCGGCTGCCGGCTTACTGCACCTCGATGGGCCGCACGCTGCTGGCCGGGCTGGCACCGGACGAGCTCGACCAGCGCATCGACGCGATGACCCTCACCGCCCGCACGCCGCACACCGAGACCGACCCGCAGCGCCTGAAGGGCCTGATCGCGCAGGTKCGGCGCCAGGGCTGGAGCCTCGTCAGCCAGGAGCTGGAGGAAGGACTGGTGTCGATGTCGGCGCCGATCCGCGACCGCTCCGGCCGCGCGATCGCCGCGCTGAACATCAGCGGGCAGGTGAACCGCACGCCGCCGGGGCACATGCTGGAGGTGTTCCTGCCGAAGCTGCTGGAGGCGGCGGACACGATCTCACGGTTGTTGCAGATGAAGACATAGAGGCTGGCGTAGTTCTGCGCGAGCGATGCGCAGGAACACGCATGGCGCCCCGGGTGACAACCCGGGMTCAAYYCCCACTTGTTCGCTTGTCACCTCCCCGCACCCGCCTTCCGCGCCAACAACCCGAACTACATCCGCACCCAGCGCAACGCGAGGATGTCGTCGGGCCACTGCACCGCCTTCACCTTCTTCTGCATCGCCCAGCTCAGCGTGCGCCGGTACAGCGGCACGTAGGGCAGGTCTTCGGCGATCAGGCGCAGCGCGACGCCGACCATCGCGCGCCGGCGCATCAGGTCGGGCTCGACGCGGATGCTGTCGATCAGCGTGTCCAGCGCCGGGTTGCTGTAGCGGCCGACGTTGAAGGTGCCCGCCCCGCCCTTGCCGTGGCTGTGGAACAGCGCGTTCAGCGTGGCCCAGGCATCGGTGGTCGGCGTCCAGCCGAACTCGACGAAGCTGCCGGTGGCCTGGCTCAGCTTCGGGAAGAACTGGTTGGTCCCCGACGAGCGCAGCGTCGTGCGGATGCCCACCTGCGCCAGCATCGCGGTGGCGGCCTGGCAGACGTTCTCGCGCCAGGCGATGTTCACGCAGTCGAGCGTCACCGCGAAGCCGTCCGGGTAGCCGGCCTGCGCGAGCAGCTTCTTCGCGGCAGCGGGGTCGTACGGCAGGCGCTTGTCCAACTCGCCCAGCGAGCCATCGACCATCGGCGACAGGAAGGCCCCGGTCGGCGTGCCCTGCCCGCGCAGCACCTTGCCGACGATCAGGTCGACGTTGACCGCCTGGTAGACCGCCTGGCGCACCCGCCGGTCCTTGAACGGGTTGCGGCCCTTCACGTCGGCATCGAGCAGCTGCTCGCGCGACTGGTCGAATGCGAGGTATTGCTGGCCCAGGTCGGCCACCTGCAGCACCGTCAGGCCCGGGTCGGTCTTCAGGCGCGCCACGTCCTGGAACGGCGGGTCCAGCACCAGGTCGACCTCGCCGGAGCTCAGCGCCGCGAGCCGCGTCGCCTCCTGGCGGATCGGCAGGAACGTCACCTCGTCGAGGTTGCCGTTGCGCTTGTCGCCGCGGCCCCACCACTCCCCGTTCGCCTTCAGCACCACGCGCACGTCCGGCTCGTAGCGATCGAGCCGGAACGGCCCGGTGCCGTTGGCATTGCGCACCGCGAAGGTCTCCTGCTTGCCGTTGAAGTCCTGCGCGCGCTCGATGCCGTGCCTGCTGGCCCAGGCCTTGCTCATGATGCCGATGAACGGCAGCTTCTCGGGAAACACCGCGTCGGGCGAACTCAACACGAAATCGACCGCCAGCGCGTCGACCTTGCGGACCTCGGCCACGGCCCCAAGCTGGAAGGCGCGCTGCGACGGCGGCTGGCGCGCCCGGTCGATCGAGAAGATCACGTCGTCGGCGCTCATCGGCGTGCCGTCGTGGAAGACCACGCCGGGCCGCAGCCGGAAGCGCCAGGTGCGGTCGTTCAGCGCCTGCCATGACAGCGCGAGCGCCGGCTCGAGCCGGAACTGCTCGTCGCGCCCGACCAGCGACTCGTACACCTGCGTGATGACCCGCGAGTGGTACAGCAGCGCGAGCGCATGCGGGTCCATCGTCTGCGGATCGAAACCGCTGGCCACCCGCAGGCTGGCCCCCGACGCCGCCACCGCGGCGCAGGCCATCCACGCACCGACGAGCGCCGTGCGCCAGCGCCACATGTTCCGCCCCATGAGCCTTCCCCCGCAGTTGGATGCCTGGATGATCGCAAAGACAGGCCCGAATCTGGGTTACAACTGCAGAACATGCAACACCTGCTGAACCTGCTCGCCGCCATCTCTCTGCTCGTCTGGGGCACGCACATCGTGCGGGTCGGCATGCTGCGGGTGTTCGGCGAGAACCTGCGGGCCGTGATTTCTCGCAGCGTGCGCAACCGCCTCGGCGCGCTGCTGGCCGGCATCGGCGTCACCGCGCTGGTGCAGTCGAGCACCGCCACCAGCCTGATCGTCACCTCGTTCGTCGGCAAGGGCCTGATGGACACCGGCGCCGCGCTGGCCGTGATGCTGGGCGCCGACATCGGCACCGCGCTGATGTCGGTGCTGCTGTCGTTCGACCTGTCGTGGATCTCGCCGCTGCTGATCTTCGCCGGCGTCGTGATGTTTCTCTCGCAGGAAGATCGCAGCATCGGCCGGGTCGGCCGCGTCGTGATCGGGCTCGGGCTGATCACGCTCGCGCTGCAGTTGATCGTCGCCGCCACCGAGCCGCTGACGCGCTCGCCCGCGGTGCGCGCGATGCTGGTCAGCCTGCCCAACGACGTGATGCTCGAGATCACCATCGGCGCGCTGCTGGCCGTCGTCTCGTACTCCAGCCTCGCCACCGTGCTGCTGGTCGCGATGCTCGCCAACGCCGGCTTGCTGCCGACACCGGTGGCGCTCGGGCTGGTGCTGGGCGCCAACCTCGGCACCGGCGCGCTGCCGCTGCTGGCCACCGCGCGCGGCTCGGTGCAGTCGCGCCGCATGCCGTTCGGCAACTTCCTGTTCAAGCTGGCCGGCTGCCTCGCGATGGTGCCGCTGCTGCCGCAGGCCCACATCCTGCTGCAGGACTACGTGCCCACCGTGCTGCAGCAGGTGGTGGTCTTCCACCTCGCGTTCAACGTCGCGCGCTCGGTGCTCTTCATCCCGTTCACGCCGCTGGTCGGGCGCCTGCTCGATCGCTACCTGCCGCAGCCGCGCGCGCTCGGCACCGACCGGCCGCGCCACCTCGACCCGCTGGCGCTGAGCTCGCCGTCGGTGGCGATCGCCTGCGCGGCGCGCGAGGCGCTGCACCAGGCCGACGTGGTCGAGACGATGCTGCGCGGCATCCTGCCGGTGATCCGCTACAACGACCTGGCGCTCGCCGAGCAGCTGCGCAAGATGGACGACGTGGTCGACGAGCTGTACTCGGCGATCAAGTTCTACCTGACGCAGATCTCGCGGGCGGCGCTGTCCGAGCGCGAGAGCCGGCGCTGGACCGACATCGTCTCGTTCACGATCAACATGGAGCAGATCGGCGACATCATCGAGCGCGTGCTGCAGGACATCGAGGACAAGAAGGTGCGCAAGAACCGCAGCTTCTCCGACGCCGGCATGGCCGAGATCGTGCACCTGCACGAGCGGCTGATGGCCAACCTGCGGCTGGGCATGAGCGTCTTCCTCGACGGCCACGTGCGCGACGCGAAGCGGCTGCTCGAAGAGAAGGCGCGTTTCCGCGACCTGGAGCATGAATACGCCGCCAGCCACATCGCGCGGCTGCAGGAGAACACGGCGCAGAGCATCGAGACCAGTTCGCTGCACATCGACCTGATCAGCGACCTGAAGCGCATCAACTCGCACATCTGCTCGATCGCCTACCCGATCCTCGAATCGGCCGGCGCGCTGTCGCAGACGCGCATCCGGCATTCGCAGCTGTCAGCGCTGTCTTCGGACGAATCCTAGAAATACTGGTGCCGGCGCAGCCAGTGCGCATGCACCAGGGCGGCCTCGAGCGTGAACACGCCGGCCTTCACGCTCTCCAGCAGCTGCTCGGCCGGCACGCAGTCGAACCCCTCGACCTCGCCGTCCTGGTTGTCGGGGTCCAGGTCCGGCAGCAGCTCGCCCTCGAACATCTCGATGCGCTCGACCATGTAGCCGTGCACGTCGACCGGGCGGCGCACCAGCTGGTGGCCGAGCGCGCGCACGTTGCGCATCGTCGCCACCTCCAGCCCGGCTTCCTCCCAGGTCTCGCGGTGCAGGGCGGACGCGACGGTCTCGCTCGCCGACAGCATCCCGCCCGACAGCGTGTCCCACTGGCCGGGGTCGGTCGCCTTGTCGAACGCGCGCTGCTGCACCCAGACGCGGCCATCGCCGGTGTGGCCCACCAGGTGCACCGCGACGGTGGCAATGCCCAGCGGGCGCACCGCGGCGCGCTCGATCAGCGCCTGCCGCTCGCCGTGTTCGTTCGCCACCACCAGCAGCTCGTTGCGCCAGGCACCGGCCAGCTGATGCTCGTGCAGCCAGTGGGCAATCACTGCCAGCGCCGCGTCGGGCGGGCCTTCGACCTGCCAGCCGCCGGCGCGCGGGCGCATCGGCAGGTCGGCTTCGACCATGTGGCGGGCGAGCAGCGGCTCGATCGAGCCGATCACCGCATCGGTGGCCTGCAGCCACAGCCGCTCGCGCAGCAGCAGCGGGGGCTGGTCGGCCAGGGTGTTCAGGTGGTGCAGCCAGTCGGGAATGTCATCCATCGTGGCCGTGATGGTATCGGCTCCCGGCGCCTCAGGCCGAGAACAGCCGCCAGCGCGCGGTGATCGCCTTCAGCCCCTGCAGGATGCCGCTGGCCATCGGCGTGTCGAGCCCGGGCAGGCGCATCGTGCGGTGCAGTGCGACATGGCGTGCGTCGTCCAGGCAGCGATGGTGCTCCTTCATCGCCGCCGTCACCGCCAGGCTCAGCGCCGCCGGCCGGATCGGCTTGCTGGCAAAGCGGAAGATGCGGGCCTGGTTGATCAGGCGCACGACCTCGTCCGCATCGGTGTGGTGCGTCAGCATCACGGTGATCAGCGCCGGGAAGTGGGTCTTCAGCGTATGCAGCAGCTGGCCGGTGTCGGTGCCGCCGACGCGCGATTCGCACACCATCACGCCGATGTGGTGGCGCGCCAGCAATTGCAGCGCGCCAGCGACGGTGTCGGCACAGTGCACCGCGAACTGGGTGCCCAGCGCCTCGCGGATCAGCGCGCCGTCGGCTTCGTTGTCGTCGAGCAGCAGCACGCCCGCAACGGGCCGCGACGCGGCGCGCGCCGCCGAGCCCGGCGGCGTGACGATCGGGGCCGGCCGCGACTGCATCTGGCCGATCTCGGCCGCCTCGGCGAGGGTCACGCGGAACGCGTCCTGGTCCCAGGGCTTGGCGACATAGCGAAAGATCTGGCCCTCGTTGACCGAGCCGAGGATGGCCGACTGGTCGGCATAGCCGGTCAACAGCACGCGCACCGTGCCCGGCCACGCCTGGCCCACCTTGGCGAGCAGCTGCACGCCCGTCATGCCGGGCATGCGCTGGTCGCTGACGATCACGTCGATGCGTTCACGATTCAGGATCTCCAGCGCCTGCGCGCCGCCCGATGCCGTGAAGACCTCGTAGGTGCTGCGGAACATCACCCGCAGCAGGTTGATGATGCGTTCCTCGTCGTCGACGAACAGGATGCGGGCTTTCTGCGGGGCTGTCACGTGGCGGGCTCCGTCGGGTGGGATGGGTGGGGTCAGGCCGCCAGCGGCAGCGGTTCGCCGGACTTGCCGGGTTCACGCGGGCGCAGCGGCAGCAGGATCGAGAACACGGTGCCGACACCGGGCTCGGTGTCGACGAGGATCTTGCCGCCGTGCTCCTGGACGATCTTGAACGAGATCGACAGGCCCATGCCGGTGCCCTTGCCGATCGGCTTGGTCGTGTAGAACGGGTCGAAGATCTTCGGCAGCACGTTCGCCGGGATGCCGCTGCCGTTGTCCTGGATCTCGATGCGCACCATGTCGTCGCCCTCGCGCGCGGTGCGCAGCGTGATCACGCCGGGTTCCGGGCGATCCACGGGCATCGCGTGCACCGCGTTCGTGATGATGTTCAGGAACACCTGGTTGATCTGCGACGGCGAACACTGGATCTTCGGCAGGTCGAAGGCCAGCTCGCGGCGGATCTCGACGGTGTTCTTCAGCAGGTTGCGCGCCAGCAGCAGCGTGCTCTCCAGGCCTTCATGCACCGCGAACTCGCTGACCTTCGCGCGGTCGAGCCGGCTGAAGTTCTTCAGGTTGGTGACGATCTCGGAGATCTGCTCGATGCCGTGGATGCCGTCGGCCAGCAGCTGGCCCATCTCGTCCATCACGTGGCTGCCGGCGACCTCCTTCGTGGACTTGTCGAACTCGTGGGCCAGCGTCTGCAGCCGGGCGCGGTCGCGCTGCTCGTTCGGCAGGTGCAGCATCTGCGCGAACTGCACGCTGTTGGCCGCGAGCTGGGCCACCGGCGCGACCTGCTCGCGCAGCACCTCGAACGTGCCCTTCACGTAGGCGAGCGGCGTGTTGATCTCGTGCGCGATGCCCGCCACCATCTGCCCGAGGGCGGACATCTTCTCGGATTGCACCAGGTGCACCTGCGATTCCTTCAGCTCGGCATGGCTGCGCGTCAGCGCCTGGTTCACGCGGGCGAGCATCCGGTAGCTGGCGATCAGCCGCCACGCGAGCCAGCCCAGCGCGACCAGCAGCACCGCCGAGTACGCCACCAGCACCCAGCGCCAGGTCTGCTGCGAGACCAGCAGCTTCTCGTGCTCCAGGGCATGCATGTCGGCCAGCTCGTCGAGTGCGCGCGCGGTCGGCAGCACGGCGAGCTGCTTCAGGATCTTGTCCCCCACCTGCTGCTGGCGCAGCACGGTCTCGGCATGGGCCGAGAAGCCCGCCACGCGCTGGGCCGCTTCGGCCGGCAGCGACCTGGCAAGCTCGCGCAGGCGGGCAATGCTGGCGTCGACCCGCTCGACATGGACGACCTCCGGCGTGTTGACATAGACGAGCGTGTCGACCAGCACGCGGTCGACCGCCGCCGCCAGCCCGTCGCGGGCCCCCGCCGGCCCGGCGAGCAGCACTTCGGCGGCCGCCGACGGCAGGTAGCGGGTGGAGTTGCGCAGGATCGAATGCTGCGACTTGAAGCGGTCGATCAGCTCCACCTTCGAGCTCATCAGCTGCCGGTAGGTGTCGAGCAGCGGCAGGATGCGTTCGGCACTGTCGCCGCGACCGCTCCAGAACCGGTCGGTCTTGCTGCGCAGCAGGTCGTCGAGCGACTCGATCACCGGCAGCGGGCTCGCCACCGGGTCGTAGCTCGCATTCAGCCCCGTCTTCGAGCGCAGCACGTCGACGTTCCATTCGGCGTCGATCTGCTTGAGCTGGCGCAGCAGGGTGCCGATCTCGCCGTACTCGACGTGGTTCACGTCCGAGGTCTTGTTCACCAGCAGCGCCAACACCACCGCCAGCACGCCGCCGACGAGCAGGTTCACCCAGGTTCGCTTGTTGATCGTGATCATGGGAGGGCGCTCGTTCWGGGTTGGAGGCGGGGCTCGAGCGAGCGGCCGCGAAGCTCGCCGGTGAGCGTGTGCAGGAACTTCACGATCAACGCCTTGTCCTGCTGCGAGGCCGGCCGGCCGAGCTGGTAGCGGAACATCGTGTCCACCGCGTCGTCGAGCGTGCGGGCCGAGCCGTCGTGGAAGTACGGCGCCGTCAGCGCCACGTTGCGCAGGCTGGGCACCTTGAACATGTGGCGGTCCGCCTCGTTGTGCGTGACGTTGTAGCGCCCCATGTCGGCGGCGGTCGGCTGCCCGCGGCCGGCGAAGTAGTCGCCCATCACGCCGAACACCTGGAACATGTTGCCGCCGACGTTCACGCCCTGGTGGCAGGCGAYGCAGCCGTAGCTCTTGAACAGCTGGTATCCCTGCAGCTCGTCGCTGCGCAGCGCCGTCTTGTCGCCGCGCAGGTACTTGTCGAAGCGCGCGTTCGGGGTTGTCAGCGATCGCTCGAACACCGCGATCGCGTCCTGGATGTTGCGCGGCTGCAGCCCGTCGCGGTACGACTCGTCGAAGGCCGCGACGAGCGCCTTGTCGCGCCCGAGCTTCTCGATGACCTGCGGCCAGTTGCTGCCCATCTCCTTCGGGTTGTGCACCGGGCCGGCCGCCTGCTCTTCCAGCGAGCCGGCGCGGCCGTCCCAGAACTGGCGGAAGTTGTAGCCGCTGTTCAGCACCGTGGGCACGTTGATCGGACCGACCGCACCGCCGATGCCGACCGCGCTGACGCGGCCATCGACACCGCCGCGATCGAGCGAATGGCAGCTGGCACAGGCGATGGTGTCGTCGCCGGACAGGCGCTTGTCGTGGAACAGCCGGTCGCCGAGCGCCACCTTGCGCGCATCGAGCCGCACATCGAGCGGGATCGGCCGGATCGGCTCGTCGACCTGCGCCCACGCCTGTCCTGCAGCGAAGCCGCCCAGCGTGGCAGCGAGAACGGCAGCAGCAATTTTTYCAGCATCCAACCAGGGCATGAGCACCTCATCTGTCGTTGTGTGCGTGATGCGTCACTGCACCCGTGGACTATCGGCTCAGGTTGTCACGTGACGTAAGGCATTGCCGCACAGGTCACCGACCCAAAAGGTCAACAAATGCCAACCGCACCGGGGGTGCGTCCCCCGGGTACGAATGTCCTTTCGATCGATGGAACCCGCCGCACGTCGCGGTCACTCAGTTCGCACGGAATCTCTCGGCCCGTCCGGGCTTCTCGATCCATGAGCAACACCCTGAAGAACTTGATGGACGGCTTCTCCCGCCGGGTCGGTGGCGTGCATTTCGAGTTCGACAGTGAAGGCCACTTGCAGTTGGTGGCAGACGGCAAGTACGTCGTGAGCCTGCTGCACGAGCCGGTCGAATCCCGCATCCACCTGTTCGCCGAAGCCGGCACGATGCCTTTCGGCCCGGAGCAGGTCTTCGACGAAGACCGCTGGCAGGCCAGCGCCGACCGCACCGATGCCGAAGGCTTCACGTCGGCACTGCACTGGCATGAATCCACCGGCAGCGTGCTTCAGCTGGCGAGCGCACCGGTCGAACAGCTCGACGACGTGAAGTTCGCCAACTGGCTCAAGCTGTTCCTCGACAACCTGTCGACGCTCGGCCAGATGATCGCGTCCGGCCCGGATGTCGAGAACGCCGAAGTGATCGAGGTCAGCGAATTCCCGCCGATGGATGCGCGGGAACTGGCGCTGCAGCTGATGGTTTGAGGCCGATCAGCAGAGTCTTTCAACCGGAAGTCGAAGGAGCGGAACATGTCCGTCATCAACCGTGCAGTCACCGGCAGCGTATCGACCGCATCGCATGCACCGCCCCCCTCGCTCGAGGTCGAGTTCGAGGGCCACCGCCTGACCCAGGAAGCGAGGCAACCCACGCTGGCGGTGAAGGATCAGGTGAAGCACCTGAGCAACCGCACGCAGCCAACGATGTGCCCCCGCCTCGACAACCTGATCGACCACGTGATGAATGGGCTCGCCGAAGTCAGCCTCCCCCGCTGACCGCTGCGCTACAGGCAATCCGGCGCCTGCACCGCCTGCAGCACGGTGTCGACGACACCGTCGCGGTCGCGCCGGCGCAGCCACCACACCGCGCCCTTCTTGATCGACCACTCCTGCGCTTGCCCGCTCAGCAGCAGCGCCGCCACCTGCCCCAGCGTCGGCTGGTGACCGATCACCAGAACCGGCTCGGTCGCGTCGGGCCAGCGCACGGCCTTCAGCACGGCATCGGCCGCCGCATCGGGCGCGAGCGCCGCCAGTGTCTTGAACGACTTGTCGAGCGCCTTCGCGGTCTGCTGCGTGCGCACCGCCGGGCTCACCAGGATGCGCGTCGAATGCGCCAGCCGGTGGTTCAGCCACTCGGCCATGCGCTGCGCCTGGCGCTCGCCCTTCGGTGTCAACGTGCGCTCCAGGTCGTCCTGGCCATCGCGCAACACATGCGCCTCTGCATGGCGCCACAGGATCAGGTCCATGGCTATCACCCCGCTTGCTTCGCCACCCTCAATGTCATCAGCGCCTGCTGTGCGCTCGGGCCATCGGTGCCGATCCGCCGGTAGCTGCCGTCCGACTGCAGGCTCCAGGCGTCCTTGCCGTCGTGCAGGTAGGGCACCAGGCATTCGTCGATGACGCGCTGCCGCATCGCCGCATCGCGCACCGGCCAGGCCACCTCGATGCGGCGGAACATGTTGCGCCCCATCCAGTCGGCACTCGACATGAACAAGGCCTCGTCCGCCTCGCCCGCGCCCCAGCGGAAGTACAGCACGCGCGAATGCTCCAGCAGCCGGCCCACCACCGAGCGCACGCGGATGCGGTCGGTCCGGCCCGCGATGCCCGGCGGCAGCATGCAGGCGCCGCGCACGATCAGGTCGATGTCGGCACCGGCCTGGCCGGCCGCCACCAGCGCCTCGATCAGCGGCACGTCGGTCAGCGCATTGATCTTCACGACGATGCGCGCGGGCTTGCCCTGCCGTGCCGCATCGGCCACCTGGTGGATGTGCGCGAGCATCTGCTTGTGCAGCGTGAACGGCGCCTGCAGCAGCTGGCGCAGCGGGCGCATCTTGCCCAGGCTCGCGAGCTGCTGGAACACCGCGTCGATGTCAGCCGTCATCTCCGCGTCGGCCGTCAGGCAGCCGACATCGGTGTACAGCCGCGCGGTCTTCGGGTTGTAGTTGCCGGTCGACAGGTGGCCGTAGCGGCGCAGCCGGCCGTCCTCGCGGCGCGTCACGAGCAGCAGCTTGGCATGCGTCTTCAGGCCGACGATGCCGTACACCACCTGTGCGCCCACGGCCTCCAGCCGCTCGGCCCAGTTGATGTTCGCCTCTTCGTCGAAGCGCGCCTTCAGCTCGACGACGGCCATCACCTCCTTGCCGCGCCGCGCCGCGTCGATCAGCAGATCCATCAGCGGCGATTCGCTGCCGGTGCGGTAGATCGTCTGCTTGATCGCGAGCACGTCGGGGTCTTCGACCGCCTCGCGCAGGAACTGCACCACCGGCTCGAACGATTCGAACGGGTGGTGCATCAGCACGTCGCCGCGGCGCAGCCGCTCGAGGATCGATTCGTCGCGCGACAACCCCGCCGGCCACGGCGCGTCATGCGGCGGGAAGCGCAGCGCCGGCGCATCGGCGCCGTCGATCAGCGCATTCAGCCGCACCAGGTTCACCGGTCCGTTCACGTGGTACAGCGCCGCCTGCGGCAACGCGAACTGCATCAGCAGGAATTCCGACAGCTCCGGCGGGCAGGTGTTCACCACCTCCAGCCGCACCGCCTGGCCGAAATGGCGCGTCGTGAGGCCCGAGCGCAGCGCCTGGCGCAGGTTGGCGACATCGTCCTCGTCGACCGCGAGGTCGGAATCGCGCGTCAGCCGGAACTGCGAGAACGCCTCGACCTCGCGGCCGGGGAACAGCTCGGCCAGGTGCGCGCGGATCACGCTGGTCAGCAGCACGAAGGCCTGGCCTTTGCCGGCGATGTCATCGGGCAGCCGGATCACGCGCGGCAGCACGCGCGGCACCTTGACGATCGCGATCGTGTTCTCGCGCCCGAACGCATCCTTGCCGCCCAGCCGCACGATGAAGTTCAGCGATTTGTTGGCGACCTGCGGGAACGGGTGCGACGGATCGAGCCCCACCGGCACCAGCAGCGGCCGCACCTGGCGCTGGAAGAAGGTGTCGACCCAGCGCCGCTGCGCCTCGTTGCGGTCGCTGTGGTTCAGGATCTGGATGCCCTGCTGCTTCAGCGCCGGCATCACCTCGTCGTTGAAGCAGCGGTACTGGTCGTCGATCAGCAGGTGGGCCTCGGCGGCCACCGTCGCCAGGTCGCGCGCCGAGACGCCGGCGCCGGGCTGGCGCACCGCCTCGATGTAGTCGGCGAAGCGCACCTCGAAGAACTCGTCCATGTTGGACGACACGATGCAGATGTAGCGCAAGCGCTCGAGCAGCGGAACATCCTCGCGCCGGGCCTGGGCCAGCACGCGGCGGTTGAACTCGAGGATGGCGCTTTCACGGTTCAGCAGCGCTGGCATCAGCGGTGCCGGCGAAGCAACGGTCGACGGGGTCATCCGACGAGTTTATGAAGGTTTTGCGTCGGTTTCGTGACACCCATGTCAGCGCTGGGCCGGGCCGGCACCAGGTGATCGAGGAACTCGCGGCACACCGGCTCCCAGCCGAATTGCAGCGCGCGCTCGCGGGCGCGATCGCGCGGGATTTCCAGCGCCTTCAATGCCGCGGTGCGCAGATCGTCGTGCAACACGCCGCCATCGCGCCCATCGCCCTGCGGCCCCACCACGTCGAGCGGTCCGGCCACCGGGTAGGCGGCGACCGGCGTGCCGCAGGCCAGCGCCTCCAGCATCACCAGCCCGAAGGTCTCCGAGCGGCCGGGGAACACGAATACGTCGGCCGCGCTGTAGATGCGCGCCAACTCCGGGCGCGTGACGACGCCGCGCCAGTGCACCTGCGGGTACTCACGCTGCAGCCGCTCCTGCAGCGGGCCGACGCCGTAGACCACCTTCGAGCCCGGCAGGTCGAGGTCGAGGAAGGCCTCCAGGTTCTTTTCGTAGCTGAGCCGGCCCACGTGCAGGAAGACCGGCCGCGGCAGGCCGAAGTCGGCCTGCGGCACCGGCTCGAACAGGCCCAGGTCGACGCCGTGCGACCAGCGCCGCAGCGGCTTGAAGCCGTAGCCCTGCAGGATGTCGAACATGCCGGCCGTCGGCACCATGATGCCGGCGGACTTCGCGTGGAAGCGGCGGAACCAGGCATAGCCCCAGCGCTCGGGCAGGTGCAGCGCGCGCGCCAGGATCTCGGGAAAGCGGGTGTGGAAGGCGGTCGTGAAGGCGAGGCCGCGCTTGATGCAGTGCTTGCGCGCCGCGCCGCCCAGCGGCCCTTCGGTGGCGATGTGGATCGCATCGACACCGCCCCCACTTTCGCCACCATGCAGCGCGGCGTCGATGCGGCGCGACACCTCGCGCCCCGGCCGCCACGCGAGCTCGATCTCGCGGTAGCCCGGGCACGCGAAGCGGCGAAAGCCCGAGGGCTCGATCATCAGCACCTCGTGCCCCAACGCCGCCAGGCCCTGCTGCAGCTCGACCAGCGTCGTGACGACGCCGTTGACCTGCGGCTTCCAGGCATCGGTGACCAGCAGGATCCTCATGCGGCCTCCGCGACGGCTGGTGTGGCCTGCGCCGCCTGCGGCTCGCGGTCGCGCAGCTGCTGCGCCCAGTCGATGATCTCGAGCCGCCCGTCGGCATGCTCGACCAGCGCGGTCAGGCTCTCGACCCAGTCGCCGTCGTTCGCGTAGGTGATGCCGTCGATGTCGCGCAGCTCGGCATGGTGGATGTGCCCGCAGACGACGCCCTGCACGCCGCGGCGGCGCGCCTCGCGGGCGACCGCGTTCTCGAAATCGCCGATGAAGCTGACGGCGCGCTTGACCTTCAGCTTCAGGTACTTCGAGAGGCTCCAGTACGGCAGACCCATGCGTGCGCGCAGCGAGTTGAGGTGGCGGTTCAGCTTGAGCGTGAACTCGTAGAGCGTATCGCCGACGTGGGCCAGCCACTTGGCGCACTGGATCACGCCGTCGAACAGGTCGCCGTGCAGGATCCACAGCTTGCGGCCATCGGCGGTCTCGTGCACCCACTCCTCGGCCACCTCGATGCCGCCGAACTCATGGCCGACGTAGCGGCGCGCGAACTCGTCGTGGTTGCCGGGGATGAAGACGACGCGCGTGCCCTTGCGCGCCTTGCGCAGCAGCTTCTGCACCACGTCGTTGTGCGCCTGCGGCCAGTACCAGCTGCGCCGCAGCTGCCAGCCGTCGACGATGTCGCCGACCAGGAACAGCGTGTCGCTCTCGACGTGGCGCAGGAAATCGAGCAGCGCATCGGCACGGCAGCCGGGCGTGCCCAGGTGCAGGTCCGAGATCCACACGCTGCGGTAGCGCAGCCGGTGCGCGGTCGGCTCGTCCTCCGGCCCGGGAGGAGGTTCCTGCGGGACGGTCCAGGCACGGAGAAAAGCGTCTCGTTGCATGGACGCTCAGCTTCGCAGCCGGCCATGACGCGGCGGTGGCAAGGCCATGACGGAGCGGTGACGCGTGCGCCGCCGATAATCGCCCGATGCACTTGTTGATCCCCTACGCCAGCACGCTCTCGGAAGCTGGCCTGCCGGCCCAGCGCGGCCTGGCCCTCCCCCACCTGCAGCGCCTGCTGCCCCGCATGGCACCTGCCGACAAGCTCGGCAGCGACGAGTACTCGCTGAGCACGCCGGCCGAACAGGCGCACGCCCAGGCGCTGGGCTGGCACGGCGCCGACGGCTGCCTGCCGTGGGC
>NZ_JBFUGW010000006.1:0-63801 GCF_056402735.1 Rhizobacter sp. P3_C12 | reverse complement strand
CCGCCGGACCATGCGGCGCGCGTCTTCGAGCCGTTCTTCACGACCAAGGCCGAGGGCATGGGCACCGGGCTCGGCCTCGCGGTGTCGCGCTCGCTGGCGCGCGAGCACGGCGGCGACCTGATCCTCGAGGCGGCCGGCCCGGACGGCGGCGCGAGCTTCCGGCTCAGCGTGCCGGTCAGCGGCGTGGCCGACGAGGCGGTGGCGGTGCCGCGCGCCGAACCGGTGGAGGCGCCGGCGCGGGCGCGGCTGCTGGTGGTCGACGACGAGGCCGAGCTGCTGGGCCTGATGCGCGAGATGCTGGAAGGCGCGGGCTACGACGTGGCGACCGCCGAATCGGGCGCGGTCGCGTTGGCGATGCTGGAGACGGCGCGTTTCGATGCGATCGTCTCCGACCTGCGCATGCCCGACATCGACGGCGCGGCGCTGTGGCGCGAGGTGAGCCGGCGCCGGCCGCGGCTCGCCCGGCACATGCTGTTCGTGACCGGCGACACCTTGTCGCCCGATGCGCGCGAGTTCCTGAAGGAGGCGCGCTGCACCGGGCTGGACAAGCCCTTCTCGAAGGCGGACCTGCTGGCGCGGGTGGCGGCGCTGGTGGCATAGCCGCCTGGGCGCCCGATTACTTCAGGATCGTCTTCTCCGAGTGTCCGAAGAGGAGGATCGTGCGCATGCGGCCTGCGGCGTCGAATTCGACGACGTCGTAGCCCCAGAAACCGGCCTCGCCCTTGGCGTCGACGAATTGCCAGGTCGCCAGGCCGTGGYTCTCCCAGCCCAGCATTTCGTTCATCCGGAACAGCCCGCCCGGGCTGCGCTTCTGGAACACTTCGAGATGCGCAACCACCTCCGCAATTCCGCGGCGTGTTTGAAGCGGGTTGGTGAAGACGACGCCTTCCGAAAGACTGTCGCGCAGCAGTGCCAGTCGCTTGCTGTCGTCGATCGGCGCCCACGCGGAAAGATAGGTTTCGTAGGTCCGCGCGCGCGGGTCCGACTTCGCGGATGGACCTCCGGGAATGGCTTGCGCAGCGAGTGAAACCGCCGGCGAACCACCACCGGAAAGGAGAAGCAGAGAGATGGCCATTACTTTTCGTCGTTGCATCAGAACTGACATGCGGATCTCCATTGACAAGGCATGCGCAAAGTCTGCCCGACGCCCGGGAGCGCGAGAACCCGCACGCCGGGCAAGGCAAAGTTGCCTTTCGGGACAGGCGAAGCCCGCCTGAGCCGCATGCTGGACAGCGAACTCTCCCTCTCTCAGCTTCGATGCTTCGTCGCGGTCGTCGATTTCCGCTCGCTGACGGAAGCGGCTCGTCAACTGGGCATGTCCCCGGCGAGCATGTCCAAGGCCATCACGAGGCTGGAACAGACCAGCGGCGTCAAGCTCTTTCATCGGTCCACGCACGCCCTGTCATTGAGCCAGGACGGCGAGCGGCTGGTGGGTGCTGCGCGCGAGGCGGTGCGTGCGGCCGGCGTCTTCAGCAAATCGGCGGGGGCGCGCCACCAGGACGGTACGTCGGGCTGGATCCGGATCACGGCGGCGGTGGCCTTTGCACGCGAGGTCCTGACGCCCTTGCTGGCGGATTTCGGCCGGGAGCACCCGACCGTCCGGATCGATCTTCGCGCCACGAACGAACTCGTCGACCTCGCCAGGGATGGCGTCGACCTGGCCATTCGCAGCGGGTCGCTGGCCGACCTTCCAGGGCATCTCCAATCCCTCTGGTTCAAGTTCCCGTGGGTGGTTTGCGCCGCGCCGCAGTACCTCAGCGGAAAGCCGCTTCCATCGCGCCCCGAAGACATCGCTCAGCATCGGCTGATCGGGTTCAGGAACCAGCACACCGGGCAGGTTCGAGCGTGGACGTTCTGCCGGCCGGGGGCCGACGCCGAGGAAATCCGGATCGTGCCCGAGCCCGCGATGATCTTCGACGACGGGGCCTCCGCCGCGCTGGCCGGGATCCAGGGGGCCGGCCTGATTGCTGCGCCGCAGTGGCTTGTCGCCAGCGCCCTCGACGCAGGGCAACTGGTGGAGCTGTTGAGCGACTGGAGAGCGGCTGATGCACCCATCAGCTTCTTGCGGCGGGAGCGACACCTCGTGCCGGAGCGGGTCGACAAGCTCATCGCTTTCCTGCGCGCGCGACCGCCGCTCGCGGGCGACTGAAGAGAGGTCAGGCCACCGCACCTTCGCGCGCCGCCTCGATCATCGTGCGCGACACGATGCCGTACATCGCCGCCCACGCGTCGTGCACCTCGGGCGTGAACGCGTCGCCCAGGCCCTCGCGCAGCGTCTTGATCAGCGCGCCGCCGACGGTCGCGTAGTGCTCGGCGTGCACGCCGTAGCCGGCGTGGCGGCGGCCGAGCAGGCGCAGCGCGGCATGCAGCGTGTACGGATCGTCGAGCACGCGGATCGCCGCGGCCAGCATCGTCATCAGGCGCTCGCCCTGGTGGCGGATGTCGGTGCGGAACAGCGCACGCAGGCCGGGGTCGGCGGCGAACAGGTTCTCGTAGAAACGCTGCGCGGTGTCGGCCGCGTGCGGCTGCACCAGGTTGAAGCTGTGGCGGATCAGGTGGATGTTGTGCGGGCTCATGCGGTGGTTTCCTTGCGATGTGTTGCAAGGATGGCGAGCGATTGATTCGCCGCCGTTTCGACGCCGCCCCCGGCGTGTTTCGTTGGTTGCCGCGTGCGGTGTCAGGCGCCGGTGGTGCGCCAGCGCAGCGTCACCGACAGGCCGTGCCGCGCCGGTCCGGCCGGCGTGTCGTCGCGCAGGCCATCGCCCAGCTCGATGCGCGCGCCCAGCTGCCGCGCCGCCGCCTGCACGATCGCGAGGCCGAGGCCCGAACCCGAGCCGTTCGATGCCGAGGCCGCGGCGGCGCCGCGCCGGAAGCGCTCGAACACATGGGCCCGCTCGGCCGGCGCGATGCCGGGGCCGTCGTCGCTGACGTCGAGCCTGCACTCGCCGCTGCCATCGTCGGGCACGGCCAGGCTCACCTCGACGCGCCCGGCCGGCCGGCCGTAGCGGATCGCGTTGCCGACCAGGTTGTGCAGCACCGTCTCGACCGCGTGGCCGGGGCTGTGCACCGGCAGGCTGTCGGGCCCGGCATAGCCCAGCTCGATGCCGCGCGCGTGCGCCTCGTCGGCATGCATCGCCAGGCAATCGCGCGCCACGTCGGCCAGGTCGATGCGCTCCAGCCGCTGCTCGACGCCGGCCTCCAGCCGCGCCAGCGCCAGCAACTGGTTCACCAGGCGCATCGAGCGCGCGACGCCACGCTCCAGGCGCTGCGCCGCGGCGTCGCGCTCGGCGGTGTCGCGGCTGTGCTTCAGCGTGTCGCATTGCGCGGCGATCACCGCCAGCGGCGTGCGCAACTCGTGCGCCGCATCGGCCAGGAAGGCCCGCTCGCGCTGCAGCAGCGCCTGCAGCCGCGCCAGCGTGCCGTTCAGTTCGTCGACCACCGGCCGCAGTTCGCGATAAGGCTGCTCGACCCGCACCGGCTGCAGGTCGGCCGGCGAGCGCGCGGCCAGGTCCTGCGACAGGCTCAGCAGCGGGCGCAGGCCGGTGCGCACCGCCAGCCACACCGGCAGCAGCAGCATCGGAAAGCCGACCAGCAGCTGCGCCACCGTCACCGCGCTCGACAGGCCGGCGCTCAGCACCTGGTCGCGCGCCGCGACCGACTGCTGCACGTCGACGCGGCGGGCGTGGTCGGCCGTCCAGCGCCGGTACACATGCTGGGCGTCCGGTCCCTCGCCCACCACGAAGAAGCCGAGCCGGCCATCGTCGGCCAGCGGCGCGTTCTCGCTGCCGCCGCGCGYGATCAGGCGGCCGGCGGCGTCATGCACCTGGAACCCGAGGTAGCCGCCGTCGGCACCGACGCGCTGCCCGTCGGCGGCGATCTTCAGCGCGGCGCCGCGCAGCGCCGCATCGGTCGGCAGCGCCGCGTCGGCCAGCACCTGCTCGACCACCTCGCCGACGCTGCGCATCTCCTTGTCGAATTCGCCGGAGCCGGTGGCCACCATGCTGAGGTGGGCCAGCACCAGCATCGTGCCCCAGGCCAGCACGTAGGCCACCAGCAGCGCCAGCAGCAGCCGCCGCGTGATCGACGGCGTGGTCAGCGACGGCATGGCCAGGCGGCCCATCATTCGACGACGCTGTAGCCGACGCCGCGCACGGTGCGGATGCAGCCCTCGCCGAGCTTGCGGCGCAGGTTGTGGATGTGCCATTCGAGCGCGCCGAACTCCATCGGCTCGTTCAGCGGCATCACTGCGCGGGCGAGGCGGTGCTTGGACACCACCTCGCCGGCATGCCGGGCCAGCTCGGCGACGATCTGGAATTCCTTCGGCGACAGCGCGGTCAGCGCGCCGTCCACCCGCACCTCGCGGCGCAGGCTGTCGATCTGCAGCGCGCCCACCGTCCACACCGCCGAGGCATGCCCGCCGCTGCGCCGCGTGACGGCGCGGATGCGCGAGGCCAGCTCCTGCGGGGCGGCCGGCTTGATCACGTAGTCGTCGGCCCCGGCGTCGAGGCTGGACACGCGGGCGTCGAGCGCGTCGCGGGCCGTCAGCACGATGACCGGCAGCTTCAGCCCGGCCCGGCGCCAGCGCTGCAGCAGGTGCAGGCCTTCTCCGTCGGGCAGGCCCAGGTCGAGCAGCACGCAGGCGAAGGGCAGTGCGTCGTCGGCCGCGGTGGCCGTCAGGGCCTGCGCATGGGCGACGCTGCGCACCCATTCGCTGGTCAGCCCGTGGCCGGCCAGCGCGCGCTGCAGTTCGGCGCCCAGTTCGAGGTCGTCTTCGACGAGGAGGAGGTGCATGGCAGCGCAGTCTAGTGGGGCGACCCTGGGCATTCCCTAAGGTGGCGGCGGGCACAGTGCCGCCATCCCATGCCACCCCTGTCCCCCATGCCGAAATCCCTGATCGCCCGCACCCTGTTCCAACCGTCGCTGCTGGCCGCCGCCCTCGTCGCGACGACCCTGCCGTCATGCGCCCAGTCGCAGACGCCGCCGGCCCCGCCCCTCGGCCTGAGCGGCAGCCTGAGCCTGGGGGTGGCGACGATGCCCCGCTACGAAGGCAGCCCGAACCGCCGCACGATCGCCGCGCCGGACCTGTCGCTCAGCTACCGCACGGCGGACTGGGGCCACGTCGACCTTGACCACACCGGTCTCGGCTGGACCTTCTTCGAGCAGGACGCGCTGCGTGCCGGCCTGCTGCTGGGCGCCGACCCCGGCCGCAAGGACCGGAACGTGTCGGGCCTCGGCCCGGCCGCCGGGGACGACCGCCTGCGCGGCATGGGCGACGTGCGCGCCAGTGCCGAAGCCGGCGTGACGGCGGGCTACGGGCCGCTCGGGCTGACCTACCGCAAGTCGCTCGGCCAGCGCGGCCACCGCGGTGCCCAGGTCGATCTCGGCGTGTCGTGGCCGGTGCCGCTGAGCGACGCGTTCGCGCTGAGCCTGAATGCCGGCGCCAGCTGGGCCGACCAGCGCTACCTGCAGGCCTACTTCGGCGTGACGCCCGAGCAGTCGGCCGCCAGCGGCTACGCCGTCTACACGCCGAAGGCCGGCCTGCACAAGGTCGACCTGGGCGTCGGGGCCGAGTACGCGCTGCAATCCGACCTGAAGCTGCGCGCCTCGGCCGGCGTCAGCGCGCTGGGCGGCGATGCGAAGAACAGCCCGATCGTCGCGAAGAAGACCGGCGCGACCGGCTACGTCGGGCTGGCGTACCTGTTCTGAGCGCCTGCGCCGCTATTGCATGAAGCCGATCGTCGACTTCCTGCTGCCGGATTCGGGCAGGTCGTCGCAGACGACGTGGTCGCGGTGTGCGAGCTTCGCGTTGCCGAACGCGGTCATCCAGGCGCGGCGCATCTCGCGTGGCGCCATCTCGCCCATGCGGTCGAGCACCTCGCCGCGCGGCTCGGCCTCGAAGCGCTCGCCCCAGGCGTGGTCGCGGCGGATGCCGTCGTACAGCCGGGCGGCGATGCGGCGCGCCGCGTCGCGGTCGGGCGCCTGCACCTCGTAGACGTTCATGCGGTTGAGGATCGGGTCGGGGATCGCCCGGCCGTCGTTCGCGGTGGCGACCCAGATCACCTGGCTGGCGTCGATCGGCACCTCGGCGAACTCGTCGACGAAGCTGCCGGCGGTGTCGTGCTCGAGCAGGCTGTACAGCGCGCCGAGCGGGTCGTAGGCGTGTTCGCCGCCGGCCTTGTCGATCTCGTCGACCACCATCACCGGGTTCGCGTACTGGCCGTCGACCAGGGTCTCGAACACCTTGCCGGGGCGGGCGCCCTTCCACTGGCTGGAGGCGCCGCTCAGCACCCAGCCGGCGGTCATCGAACTCATCGACATGAAGCCCATGCCGGTGCCGAGCAGCTGCGAGAGTTCGCGCGCGAAGTGGGTCTTGCCGACGCCGGGCGGGCCGAGCAGCAGCAGCGGGGTGATCTCGAGCGCGTCGCGGCTGTCCTCGCACAGCGCGAGTTGGCGCTTCACGTCGTCGAGCACCTCGCTGAAGTTCGGCAGCTCGTCGTAGAGGTGGTCCATCGCCGGCAGGCCGGACGGTTTCACCTGGAAGCGCTCCGGGCCTTTCTCGAGCATGCGCTCGTAGGTGGAGCGCAGGCTCTCGTGCTCCTTGTGCGGCAGCTTGTCGAGCTTGCGGCCGACCTCGTCGACCCGGTAGAGGCTGCGCATGCGGGCAATCGGAATGCCGCCTCGCGTGGATGACGACACCGGGACCAACTGCTTGGATGCGCTCATGTGACCTCCAGAGGACGCAGACCTTGGCGTTCATTGAAGCAAAGGTGTCCGGAAGTCAGCACTCGATGAAAACCCGGAACACCACCCAGTTCTGGTGGTGCCGACATGCAGGACGCATGCCAGAGCGTGATCCAGCAACACCCGGGGAACTGGCTTTGCCAGGCCCCTTGGGTGGCGCCCCCTCGGGGGGGCAGGAGCGCAGCGACGTGGGGGCTCTACTTCACCCAGGTATTCAGCTGGATGATCGGCAGCAGCACCGCCAGCACGATCAACATCACCGCCCCACCCATCGCGACGATCAGCAGCGGCTCCAGGATGGTCGCCATCGCCATCGCGCGGCGTTGCACTTCCTGGCCCAGCTGCTTGGCGGCCCGGTCGAGCATCTGCGGCAGCTGGCCGGTCTGCTCGCCCAGCCGCGCGAACATCGACAGGATCCCCGGAAAGCGCTTCTTCGCGGCCAGCGCCGATGCGAACGGCGCGCCTTCGCGCACCTGCACCAGCGCATCCATCGCATCGGCACGCATCGCGTGGTTCGACAGCGTCTCCGCCGCCGCCTGCAGCGCCTTCAGGATCGGCACGCCGGCGTTCGCCAGCATCGCGAGCGTCCCGGCGAAGCGCGCCGCGTTGTAGCCGCGCGAGAGCTTGCCCACCAGCGGCAGCGTCAGCCAGCTCGCGTCGAACTGCTCGCGGAACAGCGCGTTGCGCAGCATCAGCCGCAAGGTCATCACGCCGCCGATGATCGCCAGCAGCAGCAGCCAGCCGTAGCTGCGCAGGAAGGCACTGATGTTCAGCATCATCGTGGTGATCAGCGGCAGCGCCCGCTTCGAGCTGGTGAACACCGAGGCCACCTGCGGCACCACGTAGGTCACCAGGAAGATCACGATCACCACCGCGATCAGCGAGACGATCGCCGGGTACAGCGTCGCGCCGATGATCTTCGACTTCAGCTGCTGCCGCTCCTCCAGGTCGTCGGCCAATCGCTCCAGCACGCGGCCGAGCGCACCGCTCTGCTCGCCGGCACCCACCACCGCGCGGTACACGTCGTCGAACTCGCGCGGCGCCCCGGCCAGCGCACGCGCGAACGGCGAGCCGCCGTTGACCTCGCTGCGCAGGTGGGCGATCAGCTCGCGCTGCTTCGGGTCTTCGGCCTCGTCGCTGAGCGCCGTCAGCGCCCGCTCCAGCGGCAGCCCCGAGCCGACCAGCCCGGCCAGCTGGCGCGTCCACACCGCCAGCCCGGTCGAGCTGAACACGCGGCGCACCATCTTCAGCCCGGTCGGCTGCGTGCCGGCCGAGGCCACCTGCGTCACCTCCAGCGGCACCAGCGCCTGCGCGCGCAACTGCGCGCGTGCGGCCTTCGCGTTGTCAGCCTCCAGCAGGCCGCTGTTGGTCTTGCCGGCGGCGTCGATCGCCTCGAACTTGTAGGCGGGCATGGTCGCTAGTCTTTCGTGACGCGCATGACCTCTTCGAGCGAGGTCACGCCTTCACGCACCAGCCGCTCGCCGTCCTCGCGCATCGAGCGCATGCCGCCGGCCTCGGCGGCGACGAACACCTGCGATTCGGCCGCCCGGCTGTGGATCAGCGCGCGCACCTTGTCGTCGGCCACCATCAGCTCGTAGACGCCGGTGCGGCCCTTGTAGCCGGAGTTGCCGCATTCGCTGCAGCCCACCGGGTGCCAGCGGCCCTTGGCGTCCTGCTTCTTGCAGTGCGGGCACAGCTTGCGCACCAGCCGCTGCGCGAGCACGCCCAGCAGGCTGGAGCTCAGCAGGAAGGGCTCGATGCCCATGTCGGTGAGCCGGGTCACCGCGCTCGGCGCGTCGTTGGTGTGCAGCGTGGCGAGCACCAGGTGGCCCGTCAGCGAGGCCTGCACCGCGATCTGCGCGGTCTCGAAGTCGCGGATCTCGCCGATCATGATGACGTCCGGATCCTGCCGCAGGATCGCGCGCAACGCCTTCGCGAAGGTCAGGTCGATCTTGGCGTTGACCTGCGTCTGGCCGATGCCGCCGAGGTCGTACTCGATCGGGTCTTCCACCGTCAGCACGTTGGTCGTCGCGGTGTCGACGCGGCCGAGCGACGCATACAGCGTCGTCGTCTTGCCCGAGCCGGTCGGGCCGGTCACCAGCACGATGCCGTGCGGCTGCTGCACCAGCGCATTGAAGCGCTGCAGCGTGTCGCCGCCCATGCCCAGGCCTTCGAGCGTGAATTTCGATTCGCCCTTGTCGAGCAGCCGCAGCACAGCGCGTTCGCCGTGCGCCGACGGCAGCGTCGACACCCGCACGTCGACCGCGCGGCCGCCGATGCGCAGCGAGATGCGGCCGTCCTGCGGCAGCCGCTTCTCGGCGATGTCGAGCTCGGCCATGATCTTCAGCCGCGAGATCAGCGCCGCGTGCAGCGCCTTGTTCGGCTGCACCACCTCGCGCAGCGTGCCATCCACGCGGAAGCGCACCGAGCTCGAGCGCTCGTAGGGCTCGATGTGGATGTCGCTCGCGCCGTCTTTCGCGGCCTGCGTCAGCAGCGCGTTCAGCATGCGGATGATCGGCGCGTCGTTCGAGGCCTCGAGCAAGTCCTCGATGGCCGGCAGGTCCTGCATCATGCGGCTCAGGTCGACCTTGCTCTCGACCTCGCCGATCACGACGGCCGCGCTCGATTCGGCACCGGCATAGGCGGCGGCGATGCGGTTGACCAGCGTCGACGACGGCTCGCGTTCCAGCGCGTCGATCGAGTACAGCCGCAGCACCTCGCTGAGCGCCGGCATCGACACCGTCTCGGGCGCCCACAGCACCAAGCGCTCGCCGTCGTCTTCCAACAACAGCGTGTGTGCCTTCGCGTAGGCGTAGGGCAGGGGGTGACGTGAGCCCATGGTGTTACTGCCCCGGCTGGCTGGCGGCCGGATCGGCCGGATCGGGGGCCGAGGCGCCCGACGCGGGCGCCGCCGGCAGCGCCGGATTGCGGATCGGCTTCGGTGCCGGTGCGCTCAGCGCCTTCGACGAATCCTGCAGCGTGTTCAGCGGCGGCAGCACCGGCGATTCGTTGATCGGCGTGATCCAGCTGTTGCGCGGCTGCTCGGCCTTCTGCTGCGCACGGATGGTCTCGTAGCGGTCCAGCGAGACCGAGTTCGAGGTCGCCGCATCGCGCATCACGATCGGGCGCAGGAACACCATCAGGTTGGTGCGCGTCTTCTGGCGGCTGGTGCTGCGGAACAGGGCACCCAGCACCGGGATGTCGCCGAGCAGCGGCACCTTGTTGTTGGTCTCGGTGAACCGGTCTTCGATCAGGCCGCCGAGCACGATGATCTCGCCGTCGTCGACGACCACCGTCGATTCGATCGAGCGCTTGTTGGTCGACGGGCCGGCGCTGGTGGTGCCGGGCGCGACCTTGTCGGACAGGCTCGACGACTCCTGGAAGATCGTCATGCGCACCGCACCGTTCTCGCCGATCTGCGGCTTGATCTTCAGCGTGATGCCGACGTCCTTGCGCTCCACCGTCTGGAACGGGCTGGTGGTGGCGGTGCCGGTGTTGGTGAACTGGCCGGTGATGAACGGCACGTTGCTGCCGACGATGATCTTCGCTTCCTCGTTGTCGAGCGTGATCAGGTTCGGGGTCGAGATGATGTTGCTGTTGGTCTGGCTCTGCAGCAGGTTGGCGATCGCCGCCAGCCCGTACTGGCCGGCGAACTTGCGGATCACGCCGATGTTGAAGCCTTCGCCGAGGCCGGCGGCCACGCCGGTCGCATCGATCTGCACCAGGTTGCCCTTGCCGCTCTTCGGCGTGAAGTTGGTGCCGCCGACGATGCCGGTGGAGTCGCCGCTCTTGCCGATCAGGCCCTGCCACTGGAAGCCGGCCTCGGCCGCGTTGTCGCCGGTCACCTCGACGATCATGCTCTCGATGTAGACCTGCGCACGGCGCGAGTCGAGCTGGTCGATCACCGCGCGCAGCTGCTTGTAGACCGGCTCGGGCGCCGTGATGATCAGCGAGTTGCTGGCCGGGTCGGCCTGGATCATGCCGCCGGTCGACGGTGCGGCCGACGGGGTGAGCGGCGCGACCGCCTGGCCGCCGCCGGGGCCGCCCTGCTGGCTGTTGGGGTTGGCGGCCTGCGACAGCGCGGCCGTCGGCGAGCTGCCGCCACCACCACCACCGCCGCCGGTCGAGCTGAACGCGGCGCGCAGCACGGTGGCCAGCTTCACCGCATCGCCGTTCTTCAGGTAGACGACGTAGATGTTGCCCATCGGGTTGTCGCCGACCATCGGCTTGTCGAGCTTGTCGATCACCGCCCTGATGTTGGCCATGCGCGCCGGTGTGGAGGCGCGCACGATCAGCGCGTTGCTGCGCGCATCGACCAGGATCGACGAGGTGGCGCCGCCGCCGGGCACGCCGCCCTGCACGCCGGTGCCGCCGTCGCTCAGGCGCTGCACGACCGTGGCGAGGTCGGTGGCGACCGCGTACTTCAGCGGGATGATCTCGACGTCGCCGGAGCTCGGCGTGTCCATCGCGGCGATGATCTTCGCGATGCGCGTCAGGTTGTCGGCGTAGTCGGTGATCACCAGCGTGTTGTTGCCGGGGTTCGCGTTGATGGTGTTGTTCGGGCTGATCAGCGGGCGCAGCACCGGCACCAGGTTGTTCGCGTTCTCATGGCTGAGCTTGAAGATCTGCGTCAGCACCTGGTCGCCCTGGCGCGACACCGAGCCGACCGAGACGGTGCCCGACTGCAGCTTCGCATCGGCTTCCGGCACGACCTTGAACAGCCCGCCGACCTCGACCACCGTGAAGCCCAGGCCGCGCAGCGCGGCCAGGTAGTTCAGGTAGGCCTCGCGCGGCGTCATCGGCTCTTCGCTGAACAGCGTGATCGTGCCCTTCACGCGCGGGTCGACGACGAACTGCTGCTTCAGGATGGCGCCCATCGCGCGCGACACGCCTTCGATGTCGGCATTGACGAAGTTCAGCGTGACCGGTTCGCCCTTGAAGCGCGACGGCGCCGGCGATGCCGGCTGCTGGGCCATCACGGCCGGGAACGTACCGAGGTTCGTGGTCAACAGCGCAGCCACCAGCGCGCCGACGAGCGGGCGTCGCGGCTGGAGCAGGGGGATATGGCGCTTTTTCATGCTCATCCGATCGAAATGACGGACACGGCGCCGTTGCGCCGCCCGATGATGTTCAGCAGATTGCTCAATGCGGCTTCGTCGCCGCTGTTCGCACGGGCCTCGCCGCGAAAGCGCACGCCATTGGCGCCCACGCTGCCGTTGCCCGAGAGTTGCAGGGCGCCGTCGAGCGTCGTCAGGCTCAGCTGCGACGGACCGCCGCCCGGGTTGCCGGTCAGCGACAGCCGGTAGCTGCCCAGCGTCTCGAGCGTCGACACGCGAGACGCCGCGCCGATCAGCTCGACATCGGCCCGGCCGTCCATCAGCCAGCGGCCTTGCACCCATTCCATCTTCAGCCCCGGCGACACCAGGCGCAGCGCGCCGCCGAGCTGCAAGGTGTTCCACGGCGTGCCCAGGCCGCCGAGCAGCGCACCCGGCCACTGGCCGGTCCAGCCCGGCTGGGGCATCAGCGTCAGCGAGAGGCGGCCGAAGCCGGGCTTGATCTGCAGCGCGACGTTGCCGTTCAGGCAGCAGGCCTGGCGCGCCACCAGCTCGAAGCCGAGCCCGCGCAGGCCGAGCGACCAGTCGAGCCGGCCCGGCAGCGCCGCGGCATCGCGGCTGCCCGGGCCGCCGGTCAGCACGACGACCGCGCTGCCCGACCACACCGTGCCGCGCGCATCGGCCAGCAGCACGCGCTGGCCCGAGGCCGATTCGATCGCGCCGGCCAGCCAGCTCGCGGGTGCGAAGGCGACCAGCCCGAACAGCAGGCCGAGCACGGTGCCGGCGATGCCCCAGCGCGCGGCAGCACCGCGCGACTGGTCCCAGGCCAGCTCGGCGAAGGTGGATTCCTGCCAGGCCGACGGGCTCAGGCTGGCGGCGAAGCGGCGCTTGCCGACGCGCTTGGGCACGTTGCGCCCGAGCGGTCGCAGGAACGGACGGGTGGCCATCAGGCGCCTCCCCCGAAGCTCACGAGGATCGTGCCGGCGTAGCCTTGCGGGCCACGCGTGAGCTGCGCATCGACCGGCCGCGCGCGCGCGCCGCTGCGCGCCTCGCCGAGCCAGGAGCGCAGCTTCTCGCCGGAGACGCCGGTGAGCGTCAGCGTCGCGCGGTCGCCCTGCACCGAGATCTTGCCCCTGTCGCCGAGCCGGTCGGTGGCCGATTTGAGCGCCTCGGCCGCCTGCTGCGGCGACACCGGCGCGACACCGCGCAGCTCGCGCACCTCGCCGGCCAGGCGCTGCATCGACTGCAGCTGGGCGTCGAGCGCATCGAGCGTGGCCGGGGCCTCGCGCAAGACGCGCAAGGCCGGCGCGACCGCGATCATCCAGACGACCAGGATGCCGACGCAGATCATCGCGGCGCCGGCGCCCATGCGCTCGCGCGCGGCGAGGCCGCTCCACATCGTGACGAACTGGGTGCGGATGGCCGCCAGCGGGGCCGGCAGGGCCAGGCGCGCGGGACGGGAAGGGCGGGCGTTGCGGGCGGTACTCACAGCGGGCGTCCTGGCGTCGTGGCGGGTGCGCGGCTGATGGTGAGCCGGCCATCGACCGACTCGACCTGCCAGCCGGCGGGTGTCAACTGGTTGCGGAACTGGTCGATCTGCGGCGGGCTCCAGCCGGCGGCCGCGAGCGTCAGCTTGCCGGGCTCGTACTTCAGCGTCTCGACCGGCGGGCGATCGGGCGGCCACGCGGCGGCGGCGGCCTGCAGCATCGGCTCGAAATCGGTTTCTCCAGGGCGGCCGGCAGCGGCCCGAAGGGTGTCGGTCTCACGCTGCATCTGGGCCGGCGCGTCGAGCACGGCGCGCACCTGCGGGTAGGCGGTCTGCACGACGGTGACCATCGCCTGCCGGCGCGCCGAGATCGCCGAGCTCTGGTGCGCGGCCCACAGGTTCAGGCCGAGCAGCTGCACGACGACCAGCGTGATCAGCCCGTAGCGCAGCGGCCGCCAGGCGGGGGTCAGGAACTTGCGCCAGCTGTCGCGCATCGCGCGGGTGCCGCGGTTCTTGCGGGCGAGCGAGAACTGGCGCAGGTTCCACAGCGAGCGCGAGGCCTGCAGCGCGCGCTGGGCCGGCGTCATCACGGTGATCGGGTTGCCGAGCCAGCGCTCGGCGGTGGTCGCGGCGGCCGGGGTGGCGCTCCAGCGCGCGCCCTCGGGCAGCGGTTGCGGCAGCAGCGCGCGTGCGAGCGTGCCCTGCAGGCTGAAGAGCGCGACGCCGTCATGGTGCGCCCAGCTCAGCGTGACGCCTTCGGAGCCGCGGGCGGCCTGCGGATCGGCGCTGCTCTCGGCGAAGTGGCCGGTCGGCGGATCGTCGGGCCAGGCCACCGGCACCACGCGATCGACGAAGACCTGCGCCTTCTCGAGGGCGGCCAGCTCGCCGGTGAGCCACAGGCGGTCGACCGCGGCGATCCAGGTCGGCTGGCCGGCGGTGGCCTCGGGCGCCACCGCCAGGTGCACGCCTTCGGCGTCGTCGAGCAGGGCTTCTTCGAGCACGCCGGTGAGGGCGGCGCGCAGCCGCGCGGCGGGTGCCTTCGGCAGCGTGATGCGGTGCCAGCTGACGTCGGTGTCGGCGAGCACCGCGACGACGACGCTCGCCTTCGGCAGCAGCGACGCGGCGCAACGCCCGTGCGTGGCCATCGACAGGCCGTCCGGCGACATCGCGTAGACGTACTCGGTGCCCGTGCCGTCCGCGCCGGCCGGCGCCTGGCTGCTGGCGCGCAACCGGGGACGGGGCGGGATCTGGATGACGAGTGTGCTCATGGGAGGCGCAATGTTGGCTGCGGCATTGTAGGCATTCGGCGCGCGCAAACCTTAGGAAATCAACGACTTACGGTGTCTTGTTGTAGTAATTCCTGCGACAGCGTGGCGGCGCTGCGGGGGCTTGTCAATTGCTGCTGTCGATCGAGCTCACGCGTTCTCGCGACAACGGGGTCACGGTGGTGCCGCTGCGTTGGACGACCGAGCGCTGTTCGAGCACCTGGTCGGTCAGCCGCAGGCGGCCGCGCACCTCGAAGTAGCTGGTGTTCACGCCGACCTGCTGCGCGTTCAGGTCGGGGAAGGTGGCGGGGAGCTGCGCCTTGATGTCGGCCGGGGTCTTGAACGGCGTGCGCAGGCGCACCTGCACCAGGCGCTCGGCGCTGCCGAGGTCGAGGTTCATCACCGAGGCCAGCACTTCCTTGCTGGCGGTGTTGGCGTTGACCGGCGTGCGCGTCGGCAGGATCGTCACGTAGGGCTCCAGCCGGGCGAGCGCCGCGGCGTCGACGCCCAGCCAAGTCAGTTGGTCGAAGCGCTTGGGCAGCAGCGGCGCGTTGGCGGTGCCGGCGGGCGCGCTGGCACCCGCAGGCGCCGGCGTCGCCTGGACCAGGCCTTTCGCGAGGTTGTCGGCCACCGTCACCGCGACGTTGGCGCGCTCGCACAGGCGGCGGAACGCCAGCAGGTCGGGCTCGCTGATCTTGCCGCCGTCGACCAGGTTCGTCAGGTTGAAGCGCGCCTGCAGGTCGGTGATGCCGCCGGACAGGAAGGCCTCGGGCGCGTCGTCGGTGTTGTCCTTGTCGGCCGCGAGGAAGGTGGACAGCCGGGCCTCCTCGAGCGGCACCGCCCAGGGTTCGCCGAGGTTGTCGGAGCCGCCGGACTTGGCGTCTTCCTTCAGGATGATGCGCGACCAGTCGAGCGCGCCCGACAGCATCCAGCCGGACTGCGATCGCGAGCGCTCGGCCGTCTCGACCTGCACCGCGCGCCATTGCTGCCAGACCATCGACACCGCCAGCGTCGCGATCAGCGTGACGATGATCATCGCCATCAGCAGCGCGGCGCCGCGCTGGCCTGTCGGCGAGGAGGTCGGGCGGCGCGTCATTGCGGGCCGATCGTCACGTCGCGCGTGACGTTGCCGGAGAAGCCGCTGCCCTCGCCGAAGCTCAGCACCAGCCGCACGCCCTGCGGCAGCGGGGTCGTGACGCCGCTCGGCGGGTTCGGTTGCCCGGGATTCTGCTGCGTCGGATCGGCGCTGGACTGCGCATTGGTCCAGGCATTGCCGCGGTAGTAGTAGACCTGCCAGTCCGACAGGTGGGTCAGCGTGCGCAGCTGGCCGACCTCGCTGCCGAGGAACTGCTGGCTCGACATCCAGTTCTGCTGCAGCTCGCTGGCCGTCGTGACGACCGGGCCGGCCCAGCGCAGCCAGGTGCCGCCGCGCAGCGACCACACCACCATCTGCAGCCCGCCGGGCACGCGCCGCGTGACGCGCATCGAGGCGCCGTCGAAGGCCATCGCGCTCGGCAGCACGCCGCTGTCCTGCGCGTTGTCGAGGTCCTGCTCCCACTGCGCGAGCACGCTGCTCACGCGCAGCACCTGTTCCAGCCGCTGCTGGCTCGCGGCGCGCGCACGCACGATGCCGTCGACGCCCTGCCAGGACATCATCGCGACGATCGCCATGATGGTCATCGCGACCAGCACCTCGATCAGCGTGAAGCCGTGGGCAAGGGGGGCGCGCATGGGTGGCGTGTCCATCAGCGCGGCAGGATGGTCGAGAGCGTCAGCACCGGCTGGTCGTCCTCGTTGAAGATCTGTGCGTCGACGCGCCGGAAGTTCGGGTTCGGCGTCGGCCGCGTGGCCTGCTTGCCCTTGTAGCTGGTGCCGAACTGGTCGCAGCTGAACTCGGAGTCGCCGACGCTCGGGAAGGTGTGGCTGAGCTTCAGGCCGGTCAGCTGGTTCTCGGCGCACCACTGGGCCGCGGTGACCTCGACCAGGCGCTGCGTGTTGTTGGTCAGCGCGCCGGCGGCCTTGATGCCGGCACCGAGCGTGACCGCGATGATGGCGAGCGCCACCAGCACCTCGATCAGCGTGAAGCCGGCGGCGCCGGCGTGTTGCGAAGGGCGTGCGCTCATGGCTGCGCGACCTGCTCGTCCTCGAGCACCACGAAGGGCCCGAGCCCGTCGGTGCCGAGTGCGACGCTCTGGTCGTCGAGGTGCAGCACGATGCGCTGTGCGCCGATCAGCGGTTCGGGGCCGAGCACGATGCCCTTGGAGCCGGCGATGTCGGCGGAGACCTCCGGCGTCAGCCATCTGGTCGGCAGGTCGTTGGTGGTCGGCAGCCCGACGAAGCGGAAGCCTTCGGCCGCGTTCGGCTCGGCGGCGCGCGGCAGCCAGGTCACCGCGATGCCCGATGCGCGCGATGCGGCGCGCGCCGATTCGAGCAGCGCGACCAGCCGCGCGGCCTCGTGGTCGAGCCGCGTGCTGGCCGGGTTGCGGATCGCCAGGCTCGCGACGGCCGAGGCGATGGCGATCAGCGTGATCACCACCAGCAGCTCGATCAGCGTGAAGCCGCCCGCGTGCGCCCGGCCTGCGGGCGACGCGGTGCGGCAAGGCTCATTGCCAGGAGCCAACTTCGGCGTCTTTGCCTTCACCGCCCACCTGGCCGTCGGCACCGAGGCTGTAGACATCGATCTCGCCTTTCACGCCCGGGTTGGCGTATTGATACGGCTTGCCCCAGGGGTCGTTGGGCAGCTTGTCGAGGTAGGGCTTCCAGTTCGGCGGGATGGTGCCGGCCGTCGGCTTGACGACCAGGGCCTGCAGGCCTTGTTCACCGGACGGGAAGCGCTGGTTGTCGAGCTTGTAGAGCTTGAGCGCCTGCATCAGGTTGTTGACGTCGGTGCGGGCGGCGGTGACGCGCGCTTCGGCGGCTCGGTCCAGCACGTTCGGGACGATCAGCGCCGCCAGCACGCCGATGATCACCAGCACGACCATCAGTTCGATCAGCGTGAAGCCGCGGTGGCGACGCGGGGCTTGAAGAGAGGCTCGGGTCATAAGAGTGTCAGCAACAATCACGTTACCGTTCGGAGGTGAACGATCAATCATAATCGTCGAATGACTGCGAGATTGTCGGCATTCGTAATCTGGGCCCTGGTGGCCGGATCCATCGTGTTCTGGGGGATGCGCCTGTTCGTGCGGCCGACCCCTGCGCCTTCCAATGCGGTGACGGTGGCGACCTCGGTCGGCCTGCGCGGCGACCTGACGCGCCTGCTCGGCGCCGAGCCGGTCGCGGCCGTGGCCGAGGCCTCGCCGGCCGCCAACCGCTTCAAGCTGATCGGCGTGATGGCGGCGAAGAACAGCCCCGAAGGTTCGGCGCCGGGCGTCGCGCTGATCGCCGTCGACGGCAAGCCGGCGCGGGCGTTCCTGGCCGGCGCGCGTGTCGACGAGAACTGGATCCTGCAGACCGTGAGCCTGCGCACCGCGTCGATCGGCCCGCTGCAGGGAACGCCGGCGCTGGTGCTCGAGATTCCGGCGCTGCCGCCGCCGGCGACCGGCAGCCTGCCGCCGGTCGATACCGCGTCGATGCAGTCCGCGCCGCCGCCGATGCAACCCGCGCCGCAGATGCAGCCGGCACCGCCGATGCCGGCGGTGCAGCAGCCGGGTGCCGTGCCGCCCCCGCCCACCTCGCAATCGAAGGGCGGCAGCAACATGGGGCGTCCGCGCGCACCCTATGTGAAACCGGGCGAAACGGCGCGCTGAATGACGACCCCTCGGTCGACGGGTACGTCGACCGATCCCCCGGGGGGATCCGGGCCGGCTTGGGGCGGCCCGGCGCTCGGCCCGGCTTTGCTCAGTCGCGGGTGAATCGGCCCGGGCCCGAGTTGCCCGCCGGACCGAATTCCGCCGGCAACGACGGTCCGGGATCCTCGCCCTCCGCCACTTCCGTCAGCAGCGCCGCGGCGCTGCGCACCAGCGGCCACGCCAGCGTCGCGCCGGTGCCGTCGGTGCTCTCCATGCCCAGTTCGAGCAATGCGAGCGCATGGAACAGGCCCAGCGTCTGCGTCAGGCCGGGATGGCTGTGGCTGCGACAGAAGACGGTGTAGTCGGTCACCGTCGGTGCGATGCGCGAGGCCACCATCAGCGCGGCGCAGGCCGGCACGCCGTCGGCCATGATCAGGTGGCGCTTGCTCGATGCGACGAGCATCACGCCCACCATCATCGCGATCTCGAACCCACCGTAGGCCGCGAGCACCTCGACCGGGTCGGTGACGTCGCGGTGGCGGCCCTGCGCGCCCTGCAGCACCATCAGCAGCCGGGCTTCGTGGTCGGCGCGCGCACCGGGGCCGCCGAACACCAGCTCGCGGATCGGCTCGCCGGACAGGCCGGACAGCACCAGCGCCGCGCTCTCGTGCGAGCCGACGCCGACGCCGGCACAGGCGATCACGTTGCCGGGCAGCGCATCGGCGATCTCCATCCCGGCGCGGATCGCGGCATGCGCCTGGTCGAGCGTCATCGCGACGTTGACCCGCGCGTTGCGCGTGCCGTGGGCGATCTTGCGGGCCATCAGCCGCGGGTGCGGCGCCACCGCCTCGGCCACGCCGCAGTCGACGACGCTCAGCTCCAGCCCCTGGATGCGGGCGAACACCGACACCGGCAGCTGCGAGGCCAGCAGGTTCTGCACCAGCCTGGCCGTCGACGGCTGGCCGACCGGGCTGATGCCGTCGACCGCCAGGCCGTGGTCGGACGCGAACAGCGCGATCTGCGGCGAACTGAAGCGCGGCTTCAGCGTGTTCTGGATCAGGCCCAGGCGCACCGCGAGCGGCTCGAGTTCGCCCAGGTTGCCGGTCACCTCGCTGCGGCGCTTCAGCTTCTCGCGCAAGGCCTGCTCGAGAAGGGGGTTGGCCGTGGGAGAGATCAGTGATCGGTTGACGGACATGGGCAGGGTGTTGGATCGTGCCGGAGGGGTCGTCATGGAAATCGCCCCAGCGTCACCGTCACTTCGAGTTCGAATACCGAGCATGGATTGTGGAGCAGCGCTCGCGGCCGCGGCAATGGTGTGTCATCCCTAGGAGTCAGGCTGTCGGGCTTGGCGCGCACGGCGGGTTCAGCGCAGGAACAGCCGGTAGACCGGGTTGTCGGTCTCGTCGACGCACGGGTAGGCGAGGCCTTCGAGGAACGCCTTGAAGGCCTTCTTGTCACCGCGCGGCACCTGGATGCCGACCAGGATGCGGCCGTAGTCGGCGCCCTGGTTGCGGTAGTGGAACAGGCTGATGTTCCAGTCCGGGTGCATCGACGACAGGAAGCGCATCAGCGCGCCCGGGCGCTCGGGGAACACGAAGCGGTACAGGCGCTCGTCGCGTGCGAGTTCGCTGCGCCCGCCCACCATGTGGCGCACGTGCTGCTTGGCCAGTTCGTCGTCGGTCAGGTCGATGGTGTCGAAGCCGTGCCTGCCGAAGCTGCGCGCGATCTTCGTCGATTCGCCGCGGTTGCTGGTGGCCAGGCCGACGAACACATGCGCCTGGTTCGCATCCGAGATGCGGTAGTTGAACTCGGTGACGCTGCGCGCGCCGATCAGCTCGCACAGGCGGCGGAAGCTGCCGTGCTCCTCGGGGATCGTCACCGCGAACAGCGCCTCGCGTTCCTCGCCGACCTCGGCGCGCTCCGCGACGAAGCGCAGCCGGTCGAAGTTCATGTTCGCGCCGGTGGTGATCGCGACCAGCGTGCGGCCCTTCAGCTTGTGCGTCTCGGCGTACTGCTTGATGGCCGCCACGCCGAGCGCGCCGGCCGGCTCGAGGATGCTGCGGGTGTCCTGGAACACGTCCTTGATGGCGGCGCAGGCCGCGTCGGTGTCGACGAGCACGAAGTCGTCGACCAGCTCGCGTGCCAGCCGGAAGGTCTCTTCGCCGACCAGCTTGACGGCCGTGCCGTCCGAGAACAGGCCGACGTCGCTCAGCTGCACGCGCTTGCCGGCCTTGACCGAGCGCACCATCGCATCGGAGTCGGAGGTCTGCACGCCGATCACCTTGATCTCGGGCCGCACCGCCTTGATGTACGCGGCGATGCCGGCGATCAGGCCGCCGCCGCCGATCGCGACGAACACCGCGTCGATCGGACCCTGGTGCTGGCGCAGGATCTCCATCGCGATGGTGCCCTGGCCGGCGATCACGTCGGGGTCGTCGAACGGGTGCACGAAGGTGAGGCCGCGGGCCTTCTCGAGCTCGAGCGCGTGAACGTAGGCGTCGGAGTAGCTGTCGCCGTGCAGCACGACCTCGCCGCCGAGCGCGCGCACCGCGTCGATCTTCACGCGCGGCGTCGTCACCGGCATCACGACGACGGCCTGGCAGCCGAGCTTGTGGGCGCCGAGCGCCACGCCCTGCGCATGGTTGCCGGCCGAGGCGCAGATCACGYCACGCTTCAGCGAAGCGGCGTCCAGGTGCGCCATCTTGTTGTAGGCGCCGCGCAGCTTGAAGCTGAACACCGGCTGGCTGTCCTCGCGCTTGAGCAGCACCTGGTTGCCGACGCGCTTCGACAGGCTGCGCGCCGTCTCGAGCGGCGTCTCGTCGGCCACGTCGTAGACCTTCGCCGTCAGGATCTTCTGCAGGTAGTCGGACAGGCTGAGCGGCGAGCCGGTCGCCTTGGCAGGCGCGGGGCGCGGTTTTTTCGGGCGAGCGGCGCCTGCCATCGGGGACTCCTCGGAGGGGTTGTTCTGGGGGCGCCGGATGATACGTCAGTGGTCGCCAACCGCTCGGCCCCGGCGCGCGGCTGGGATGCAGGCAGAAAAAAGCCCAAGTCATTGCTGACTTGGGCTGAATCCACCAATGGAGGAGGTGGAGGAGACAAACGGTGATGTCCCGGAAGACATCGATTGCGCGAGTGTAGCTGCAGTCATGTTGCGCCGCAATATGGGCGAGGGGCTTCGGCGACGCTGCCGGGCGTGGGGTTGTGACGGGATGCACAATGCCGGTCGCCCGCTGGGGCGGATGTGGCGGCTTTGCGAAGGCCTGGAGTCAGACGATGGAATGCACGATCAACTGGATGCCCGCGACCGGGATGGGCATGGTGGCCGAGACCGGCAGCGGCCATGTGCTGCTGATGGACGGTGCGCCCGACGGCGGCGGCCGCAACCTCGCGCCGCGCCCGATGGAGACGGTGCTCGCCGGCACCGGCGGCTGCACCGCCTACGACGTGGTGCTGATCCTGAAGCGCGGCCGCCACGAGGTGACCGGCTGCCAGGTGAAGATGCAGGCCGAGCGGGCGCCGGCCGACCCGAAGGTCTTCACGAAGATCCACCTGCACTTCACCGTCAGCGGCAAGGGCCTGCCGGCGCAGGCGGTCGAGCGGGCGATCCAGATGTCGCACGACAAGTACTGCTCGGCCACCATCATGCTGGCGAAGACGGCCGAGATCACGACCAGCTTCGAGATCGTCGAGGCCTGATCGCCGTCAGATGCGGTGCGCGGTGGCCGTCATGACGCGGGCCGCCAGGCGCATCGCGGTGCGAACCGGCCACGGCAGCGTGATGCCGCCGGCTGCGCTGGCGTCTTCCGCGTGGCGGGCTTCGTCGTCCTTCATCTGCTGCACGATGGCGCGTGACGCGTCGTCGGCGGCGGGCAATTGCTCGTTGTGGCCGGCCAGGTGCGCCTCGACCTGGCGTTCGGTCTCGACGATGAAGCCCAGGCTGATGCGGTCGCCCGCCAGGCCGGCCGCCCAGCCGATGCCGAAGGCGCCGGCGTACCAGAGCGGATTCAGCAGGCTGCGGTGCGCCTGCAGCTCGACGAGCCGCTGGTGCGTCCACGACAGGTGGTCGGCCTCTTCGCGCGCGGCCGCTTCGCAGTGCGAGCGCAACGCCGGATCGCGGGCCGTCAGCGCCTGCGCCTGGTAGAGCGCCTGGGCGCAGACCTCGCCGACGTGATTGACGCGCATCAAGGCACCGGACAGCTGTTGCTCGGCCCGCGTGAGGGTCGGCAGCGTACGGGCCGGCGTGGGCTTCGAGGCGGCGCCGGGTGTCGGCGCGGCGAGGGTTCGCAGCGCGCTGTCGGCGGCGCCCAACCAGTGGTCGAGGCGCGACAGCGAGCGGCCGGAAGTGGCGATGGAAGGCATGCGCGCAGGATACCGAACGGGCGTTCGTGCCGGCATGTGCCGGCGCAGCAAGCATGGTTTCGTGTCGATTCCGTGCACGTTGTGCTCAGACAACACAAGCCCCCAATGCAGTGCCACGAGCCTTTGCTTACATGCCGCGCTCTGGTGCAATACGCCAACTTCCACTGAGGAGGTTGGCTCGGTCTGTCCCCGGCGGGGATTCTGGTGACCGGGACCTCTTGTTCAACTTAGGAGATCGTCGCAATGAAAAAATCTCTACTCGTTCTCGCAGCTCTGGGCGCGTTTGCCGGTGCAGCTTCGGCGCAGTCGTCGGTCACGCTGTTCGGTATCCTGGACGTCGGCGCCCGTTACACCAAGAACGGCGACCAGAAGCTGAAGACGCTGAGCACCGACGGCATCAACAGCAGCCGTCTGGGCTTCCGTGGTGTCGAAGACCTGGGTGGCGGCCTGAAGGCTGGTTTCTGGCTGGAATCGGCTGTGAATCCGGATGCCGGCACGGCCAACTCGACGCGCTTCTGGCACCGTCGTTCGACCGTCAGCCTGATCGGCAACTTCGGTGAAATCCGTGCCGGCCGCGAACTGACCGCAACCTTCACGGGCTTCGCCGACTACGACACCTTCGGCACCAATGGTGTTGCCGACGTGGGCCACTTCAACGCTGCCAGCACCGTCGGTGCCGGCAACGTCGACACGGTGACCCGTTCGGACAACATGGTCAGCTACTACACGCCGGCCCTGGGTGGCTTCTACGCTCGCGCGTCGGTCGCTGCTGGTGAAGGCGTCAACGGCAAGAAGCACATCGCTGGCCGCCTCGGCTACGCCGCTGGCCCGCTGGACGTGTCGGGCACCTACGGCACCACCGAAAACATCACCGACGGCGAGAAGTACAAGAAGGGCATCATCGGCGCTTCGTACGACTTCGGTGCTGTGAAGGTCCTGGGCTTCGGCGCTCAAGCCAAGTACCTCGACGCGAAGCAGAACGTGATCCAGATCGGCGCCTCGGTGCCGGTCGGTGCAAGCACCTTCCGTGCTGGCTACGTCCGCGTCGACATGAAGGGCACGAACGCTGCTGGCGCGAGCATCGATGCCAACGATGCCAACCAGTTCGCTGTCGGCTACCAGTACGACCTGTCCAAGCGCACCGCGCTGTACAGCACGTTCGCGTCGATCAAGAACAAGGGTACTGCCACCTACACGGTGCAAGGCACGACCGCGACGGCCTCGTCGCCGGCTCTGCCCTACATCTCGGGTGGCCAGAAGTCGCAAGGCTTCGAAGCCGGTATCCGCCACTCGTTCTGATCGCAGCGGCACGGCTTGCCGTGCCACTCTGATGCAGTTCGTTCAAAGGCCGCCTTCGGGCGGCCTTTTTCATGGGCGTGTCGCCTGAGTGACACGAATTGACACAACAAGAACGATCGGCGCTTTGTCGCAATCAAGGTTTACGCCAGTGAACGCGTAGCAACAGGAAAGCGCACGACCGTGCTGCTTCAATGACAATTCCTGCAACAAGAAGAATTCGTTTGCTACCGACAACAGGAGACAACTGTGAAAAAGACGATCTTGGTGACTGCGGCGCTCGCTGCGATGGGTTCTTCGGCATTCGCGCAGTCGAGTGTCACGATCTACGGCATCGTCGACGTGGCGATGCGGCATACATCGAACGAGCAGAACGGGGGCGCCGAAGCTGGCATGTGGCGCGAAATCGGTGGGGGTATGTCGCAAAGCCGACTCGGCATCAACACCGTCGAAGACCTCGGTGGCGGCATGAAGGCGCTGGTCAACCTGGAACACCGGCTGTTGCCCGACAACGGCACGCAGCCCGGCGCTCAGTTCTGGCAGCAATCCTGGGTCGGCTTGCAGACCGGCTTCGGCCGCGTGACCCTGGGCCGGCAATACAACGTGCTGTTCGATGTCGTCACCAGCACCTACGCGTCCTATCCCTATTCGCCCTACTTCGAGGCCTACAAGCCGGAGATCGGTTTCGCGGTGGGCGCGCGCGCCGACAACATGGTCAAGTACCTGATCGAAGTCGGCCCGGTGCGCGCTGCGCTGCAGGTGTCGGCCGGTGAAGGTTCGGCCACCGGCGGGAAGACCGTGGGCGGCTACCTGCGCTATTCGGACAGCGGCATCGGCGCCGGCGTGGGCTACGAAGAATACGAGTTCGCCTCGGAGAAGAAGTTGAAGGCCACGACCTTCGGTGCGTCGTACAAGACGGGCCCTTGGTACTTCAATGTCGGCTGGGGCGAGAACAAGGTCGACTCCGGTCTGACGGCCACTGACAGGGCGACGCTCGGTGCCTTCTGGACCGGTGGCGCCAACGGCGGCTTCGGTGGCCCGGCCTTCCAGGCGGCCGACAAGCGCCAGATCTGGACCATCGGCACCAACTTCCAGGCCACGACCGAACTGAATCTGGGCATCCACTACTTCCGTGCGAAGCAGAACGGGCCTGCGGCTGTGGTATCGCCCGATGCCACCGCCAAGTTCCTGACGGCTGCCGCCGACTACGCGCTGTCGAAGCGCACCGATGCCTATGTCGAAGCCGACACCACCAAGCTGAGCGGCAATGTCAGCCTGAACGGTGCCGGCGGCGCAGCCAACGGCGCCCAGAAGCGCAATGGCTTCACGATCGGGCTGCGCCACCGCTTCTGATCGGCTACGCCTTTCACCAGCCAGGGCCGCCACCGAGCGGCCCTTTTTCATGCACGCGCGCCCCTGGGCCCCTCGTTTGCCCGAGGCGGTTCGGAAGTTGCTTCGGCAGTAAAGTCACGCGGGACCTTTCGGGACCTCTTTCACCCACGCATGCTCGCTTTCATCATTCGCCGGTTCCTGCAGGCCATCGTCGTGATGCTGTCGGTGGCCTTCATCTCCTTCATGCTGTTCCAGTACGTCGGCGACCCGGTCACCAACCTGCTCGGCCAGGAGGCCACGCCCGCCCAGCGTGCACAGCTGCGCGCCGATCTGGGGCTCGACAAGCCGTTTCCGATCCAGTTCGCGCGCTTCGTCGGCAATGCGGTGCAGGGCGAGTTCGGCCTCAGCCTGCGCCAGGGCCGCAAGGTCTCGTCGCTGATCGTCGAACGCCTGCCGGCCACGCTCGAGCTGTCGCTGGTGGCAGCCGTCATTGCGCTCGCGGTCGGCATTCCGTTCGGCGTGTATGCCGCGCTGCGCCGTGGCAGCGCGCTGTCGCAGGGCCTGATGACGCTCTCGCTGCTCGGCGTGTCGCTGCCCACGTTCCTGATCGGCATCCTGCTGATCTACATCTTCGCCGTCACGCTGAAGTGGCTGCCGAGCTTCTCGCGCGGCGAGGTGGTCGCCTTCGGTGCGTGGACCTCCGGCTTCTTCACGGTCGACGGCTGGCGCCACCTGATCCTGCCGTCGATCACGCTGGCGGCCTTCCAGTTGACGCTGATCATGCGGCTCGTGCGCTCGGAGATGCTCGAGGTGCTGCGGGCCGACTACATCCGGTTCGCGCGCGCGCGCGGCCTGCCGAACCGGGTCGTGTATTTCTCGCATGCGCTGCGCAACACGCTGGTGCCGGTGATCACGATCACCGGGCTGCAGCTGGGTGCGTTGATCGCGTTCGCCATCATCACCGAGCAGGTGTTCCAGTGGCCCGGCATGGGGCTGCTGTTCATCCAGGCGGTCACGTTCGCCGACATCCCGGTGATGGCCGCCTACCTCTGCCTGATCGCGTTGATCTTCGTCGTGATCAACCTGGTCGTCGATCTTCTCTACTTTGCCGTCGACCCGCGCCTGCGCGTCGAGCGCACGGCAGGAGCCCACTGATGATGCGTGAATCCGCACCCTTGGCCGCGTCGGGTGCCTACCAGCGGCTGGCCGGCTGGCAGCCCGAGCTGATGGCGTTCCGGCGCGACCTGCATGCCCACCCGGAGCTGGGTTTCGAGGAGGTGCGCACCGCCTCCAAGGTGGTCGAGGCCTTGCGCGTGTGCGGCGTCGACGAGGTCCACACCGGCATCGGCAAGACCGGCGTGGTCGGCGTGATCCGCGGCAGCCGGCCCGCCGGTGCGCACGGCGCGAAAGCCATCGGCCTGCGTGCCGACATGGACGCGCTGCCGATGCGCGAAGAGAACGACTTCCCGTGGCGATCGGCCACCCAGGGCCTGATGCACGGCTGCGGCCACGACGGCCACACCGCGATGCTGGTGGGCACGGCGCGCTACCTGGCCCAGACCCGGCAGTTCGCCGGCGACGCGGTGCTGATCTTCCAGCCCGGCGAGGAAGGCTTCGCCGGTGCGAAGGCGATGATCGACGACGGCCTGTTCGACCGCTTCCCGGTCGATGCGGTCTATGCGATGCACAACTGGCCGAGCATGCAGCCTGGCACGATCGGCCTGAACATGGGCGCGATGATGGCGGCCGCCGACCGCATCGAGATCACCGTCAACGGCCGCGGCGGCCACGGCGCGCACCCGTACATGGCGATCGATCCGGTGCTGGTCGCCGCGCACATCATCACCGCGGCGCAAAGCCTGGTGTCGCGCAACGTCAACCCGCTCGACAGCGCCGTCGTGAGCCTGTGCGCGATGCAGGCCGGCGACCTGGGCGCGTTCAGCGTGATCCCCCGCCAGGCGAAGCTGATGGGCACCGTGCGCACGTTCAAGCGCGAAGTGCAGGACCTGATCGAGGAGCGCCTGGGCCGGCTGGCCGAATCGGTGGCGCTCGGTTTCGGCGCGACCGCGAGCCTCGACTACAAGCGCGTCTACCCGGCGACGATCAACACGCCGCGCGAGGCCGCCTTCGCGGCCGACGTCGCCGCCGGCCTGGTCGGCGAGGACAAGGTGGTGCGCGAGCTCGTGCCGAGCATGGGCGCCGAGGATTTCTCGTTCATGCTGCAGGCGCGCCCCGGCGCCTACCTGCGCATCGGCCAGGGCGGCGAAGGCGGCTGCTTCCTGCACAGCACCCGCTACGACTTCAACGACGAGATCCTGCCGCTCGGCAGCGCCCTGCTCGCGACCCTGGTCGAGCGCGCGATGCCGCTGTAGCCGTCTCCGCCTGCCGCGGCCGCGCCGCCGGCCGCCTCGCTCCGACACCCCGACGTTCGTTCATCCCCCAAGGAGTCCACGATGAAGCTGAAACCCACCCTGCTTGCGGCTGCGCTGTTCCTGTCGTGCGGCATGGCCGGTGCCGTGACCCTGCGCGTCGCCAACCAGGGCGATGCGCAGTCGATGGATCCGCATTCGCTGAACGAGACGCTGCAGCTCACCTTCACCGGCAACGTCTACGAGCCGCTGATCGGCCGCGACAAGAAGCTCGCGCTCGCGCCGATCCTCGCCACCGAATGGAAGCAGACCTCGCCGACGGTGTGGCGCTTCGAGCTGCGCAAGGGCGTGACCTTCCACGACGGCACGCCGTTCAGTGCCGACGACGTGGTGTTCTCGCTGAAGCGCGCGGCCGGCGAGGGCTCCGACATGCAGAGCTACACCTCGCCGTTCAAGGAGGTGCGCAAGGTCGGCCCGCTGACGGTGGAGATCGAGACGCTCGCGCCGTTCCCGATCCTGCCGGACGTGCTGACGAACGTCTTCATGATGAGCAGGAAGTGGTGCGAGGACAACAAGGCCGTGATCCCGGTCGACCGCCGCAAGGGCATCGAGAACACCGCGAGCTTCAAGGCCAACGGCACCGGCCCGTTCAGGCTGAAGGAGCGCCAGCCGTCGGCGCGCACCGTGCTGGTCCGCAACGGCACCTGGTGGGGCAAGGTCGACGGCAATGTCGACGAGGTGATCTTCACGCCGATCGGCAGCGCCCCCACGCGTGTTGCGGCGCTGCTGTCCGGCGAGGTCGACGTGATCGAGCCGGTGCCGCTGCAGGACATCGATCGCATCAAGTCGTCGCCGAACCTGAAGGTGTCGCAGGGCCCCGAACTGCGCACGATCTTCCTCGGCATGGACCAGAAGCGCGACGAGCTGCAGTTCTCGAGCGTCAAGGGCAAGAACCCGTTCAAGGACAAGCGCGTGCGCCAGGCCTTCTACCAGGCGATCGACATCGAGACGATCAGGAACCGCGTGATGCGCGGCGCATCGCTGCCGTCGGCGCTGATGGTGGGCCCGGGCATCCGCGGCTTCACGCCGGAGCAGAACAAGCGGCTGCCCTATGACGTCGATGCGGCGAAGAAGCTGCTGGCCGAGGCCGGCTACCCGGCCGGCTTCGAGGTCGGCCTGAACTGCCCGAACGATCGCTACGTCAACGATGCCGACATCTGCCAGGCGGTGGCCGCCAACTTGGCGCGCATCGGCGTGAAGGTGAACCTGCAGACCGAGACCAAGAACACCTATTTCCCGAAGATCCTGCGCCGCGACACCAGCTTCTACCTGCTGGGCTGGACGCCGAGCACCTACGACGCCCACAACGCGCTGACCTCGCTGATGGCCACACCGACCGACAAGGGCCAGGGCCAGTTCAACCTCGGCTCGTACAGCAACCCGAAGGTCGACGAGCTGACGCTGAAGATCCAGAGCGAGACCGACCAGGCGAAGCGCAACGCGATGATCAAGGAGGCGTTCGAGCTACATGCCAACGACGTCGGCCACATCCCGCTGCACCAGCAGGCGCTCGCCTCGGCGATGAAGAAGAACGTCGACATCGTCCAGCTGCCCGACAACTTCATGCCCTACAAGTGGGTGGTCGTGAAATGAATTCGGCGTTGCGGAGATTCTTCGACGGCGACCTCTGGTACAGCTTCCGCCGCTCGCCGACCGCGATGGTGGCCGCGGTCGTCGCCTTCACCTGCATCTTCTGCGCGCTGTTCGCCGAACTGGTCGCGCCGCACAACCCGATGGACCTCGCGACGCTGGAGCTCGCCGACTCGCGGCTGCCGCCGGCCTGGCTGCCCGAAGGCAGCTCGAAATACCTGCTCGGCACCGACGACCAGGGCCGCGACATCCTGTCCGCGCTGATGTACGGCTCGCGCATCTCGCTGCTGGTGGGTGTGGCCTCGGTGCTGGTGTCGCTCTCGGTCGGCGTGTCGCTCGGGTTGCTGGCCGGCTTCGTCGGCGGCAAGACCGATGCCTTCATCATGCGGCTGTGCGACGTGATGCTGTCGTTCCCGTCGATCCTGGTCGCGCTGCTGATCGACGGCATCGGACGGGCGGTGTTCCCGAATGCGCACGAAGGCCTCGCGTTCGCGGTGCTGATCGTCGCGATCTCGCTGACCGGCTGGGTGCAGTACGCGCGCACGGTGCGCGGCTCGACGCTGGTCGAGCGCAACAAGGAGTACGTGCAGGCGGCGCGCGTGATCGGCGTGTCGACGCTGCGCATCATGCGGCGCCACGTGCTGCCCAACGTCACCGGGCCGGTGATGGTGCTGGCGACGATCCAGGTGGCGTCGGCGATCCTGATCGAAGCCACGTTGTCGTTCCTCGGCGTCGGCGTGCCCCCGACCTCGCCGTCGCTCGGCACGCTGATCCGTGTCGGCAACGACCTGCTGTTCTCCGGCGAGTGGTGGATCACGCTCTACCCCGGCGCGATGCTGGTGATGATCGCGCTGAGCGTGAACCTGCTCGGCGACTGGTTGCGCGACGCCCTCAACCCGAAGCTCCGCTGACATGCCGGCCCTGCTCGAAGTGAAGAACCTGCGCGTCGAGTTCCCGACGCGGCGCGGCACGCTGGTGGCGCTCGACGACGTGTCGTTCGACATCGCGCCCGGCGAGATCCTCGGCGTGGTCGGCGAATCGGGAGCCGGCAAATCGCTCACCGGTGCCGCGATCATCGGGCTGCTCGATCCGCCCGGCCGCGTGGCCGCCGGCGAGATCCGCTTCCAGGGCCAGCGCATCGACAACCTGCCGTACGAGCAGATGCGCCGCATGCGCGGCAAGCACATCGGCGCGATCTTCCAGGATCCGCTGACCTCGCTGAACCCGCTGTTCACCGTCGGCCGACAGCTCGTCGAGACGATCCGGACCCACCTGCCGCTCGATGCGGCGAAGGCACGGCAGCGCGCGATCGAGTTGCTGAAGGAGACCGGCATCCCGGCCGCCGAGGCGCGCATCGACCAGTACCCGCACCAGTTCTCCGGCGGCATGCGCCAGCGCGTGGTGATCGCGCTCGCGCTGGCCGGCAACCCGCAGCTGATCGTCGCCGACGAGCCGACCACCGCGCTGGACGTGTCGATCCAGGCGCAGATCATTTCGCTGCTGAAGCGGCTGTGCCGGGAGCACGGTGCGGCGGTGATGCTGGTCACGCACGACATGGGCGTGATCGCCGAGACCTGCGACCGCGTCGCGGTGATGTACGCCGGCCGCGTCGCCGAGATCGGCCCGGTGAACGACGTGATCCATGCGCCGGCGCACCCCTACACCGCCGGGCTGATGGGCTCGATCCCCGCGATGGACCTCGACCGCGAGCGCCTGCTGCAGATCGACGGCGCGATGCCGCGGCTGAACGCGATCCCGCCCGGCTGCGCGTTCAATCCGCGCTGCCCGAAGGTCTTCGGGCGCTGTCGCGAAGAGCGCCCCGACCTGCTCGCAGCCGGTGCGACCCGCGCCGCCTGCTGGCTTCACGACACGCCGGCGGCAGCCGCCGCAGGGGCTGTGCGATGAACGTGCTGGTGGAAGTGCGCGACCTGGTGAAGACCTTCGACGTCTCGGCACCGTGGCTGAACCGCGTGATCGAGCGCAAGCCGCGCCAGCAGGTGCATGCGGTGGACGGTGTCAGTTTCTCGATCGAACGCGGCACCACGCTCGCGCTGGTGGGCGAATCGGGCTGCGGCAAGAGCACCGTCGCGCGGCTGCTGGTCGGCCTGCAGGCGCCGACCGCCGGCGAGGTGCATTTCGGCCACAAGAACATCGCGCTGACGCTGGCCAGCCAGGAAGCGGCCGCGTTGCGTCGGCGCATGCAGATGATCTTCCAGGACCCGTTCGCGAGCCTGAACCCGCGCTGGAAGGTGCACCAGATCGTCGCGGAGCCGCTGACCGAGCACGGGCTGATCACCGACCGGGCGCAACTGAAGGCCAGGGTCGGCGAGCTGCTGCAGTCGGTGGGGCTCGCGAGCGCCGACATGGAGAAGTTCCCGCACCAGTTCTCCGGCGGGCAGCGGCAGCGCATCTCGATCGCGCGGGCGCTGGCCACCGAGCCGGAGTTCCTGGTCTGCGACGAACCGACCTCGGCGCTCGACGTCTCGGTGCAGGCCCAGGTGCTCAACATCATGAAGGACCTGCAGCGCAGCCGCGGGCTGACCTACCTGTTCATCTCGCACAACCTCGCGGTGGTGCGCCACGTCAGCGACCAGGTGGGCGTGATGTACCTCGGCCGCGTCGTCGAGCTGGCGCCGAAGGCGGAGATCTTCGCGAGGCCGCGCCACCCGTACACGCGCATGCTGCTGGATGCGATCCCGGACATCGCGATGAGCGGGCGGGCCCGCACGCCGGTGCAGGGCGAGGTGCCGAATCCGCTGAGCCCGCCAAGCGGCTGTTCGTTCCACCCGCGCTGCCCGCATGCGAACGAGCGCTGCAAGGCGGAGCGGCCGGCGCTGTTGTCGCTCAACGGCATCCAGGTGGCCTGCCACGCGGTGGCAGAAGGACGGATCTAGCCGGGCAGCAGGTGCTCGCCGGCAAACAGCGCGGCAGCGTCTTCGCGGTCGCGGATCAGCCAGGCCTGCGAGCCCGACACCAGCACCTCGGCGGCGCGCGGCCGCGTGTTGTAGTTGCTGGCCATGCTCATGCCGTAGGCGCCGGCGGACAGCACCGCGACGCGGTCGCCGGGCTGCACCGCCAGGGCACGGTCGCGCCCGAGCCAGTCGCCCGATTCGCAGACCGGACCGACCACGTCCCAGGTGACTGCCGCCGCGGACCGCGTGCGGCACGGCACGATGCCCATCCAGGCTTCGTACATCGCCGGGCGGGCGAGGTCGTTCATCGCGGCATCGACGATGCAGAAGTTCTTCTCGTCGCCGGGCTTCAGGTACAGCACCTCGGCGAGCAGCACGCCGGCATTGCCGACCAGCGAGCGGCCCGGCTCGAACAGCACCTGGCGGTGGCCGTGGCCGCGGGCGTCGATGCGCTCGAGCAGTTGTGCGACCAGCACGCCGGCCTCGGGCGGCGTCTCGTCGGTGTAGGTGATGCCCAGGCCGCCGCCGACATCGACGTGCTGCAGCCGGATGCCCTGGGCCTCGACCGCCTCCACCAGGTCGAGCAGCCGGTCCAGCGCATTGAGGTAGGGCGTGGCCTCGGTGATCTGCGAGCCGATGTGGCAGTCGATGCCGACGACCTCCAGGCCCGGCAGCGCGGCGGCGCGCTGGTAGGTGGCGACCGCGCGCTCGTGCGCGACGCCGAACTTGTTGCCCTTCAGACCGGTGGAGATGTAGGGGTGGGTGCCGGCATCGACGTCGGGGTTCACGCGCAGGCTGATGCGGGCGGTGCGGCCGGCGGCGACGGCCACCTGCGACAGCAGCTCGAGCTCGGGCTCGCTCTCGACGTTGAAGCACAGCACATCGGCCTCGAGGGCCTCGCGCATCTCGGTGCGGGTCTTGCCGACGCCCGAGAACACGATGCGCGACGCCGGCGCGCCGGCTGCGAGCACACGCTTCAGTTCGCCGCCGGAGACGATGTCGAAGCCGCAGCCGGCCTGCGCGAAGGTCTGCAGCACGGCCAGGTTCGAGTTGGCCTTCATCGCGTAGCAGATCAGGTGATCGCGGCCGGCCAGCGCACGCTGGTAGCTGCCGAGTGCTGCCAGCATCGCCGCCTGCGAGTACACGTACAGCGGCGTGCCGAAGCGGTCGGCGAGCGCGTTCAGCGCGCAGTCTTCGATGAAGAGATCGGCGCCGCGGTAGGCGACGTAGGGCGAACCGGGCAGGGTCATGGGGTCAGCGGGGGCGCGGAGGCGGCAGAGGATGCGGAGGGTGCCGCGGCAGGCGGCGAGGGCAGCTTCAGCGGCCCTTTCTGGCCGCAGGCCGCGAGCGCGGCCAGCAAAGACATCGATGCGCCCAGTGTTGAAAGGCGTCTCGCTACACTGCGCTGCTGCTGAAACATGCGAACAATTCTACCGGCCATGACTGTCGAGATCGTCCCCACACCCTTGAGCGATGCCCAGTTCCACGCGCTGACCGGCGCCATCCTGTCGAGCATCGAGGCGAGCGTCGACGCCTGGCTGCAGGACGACGTGATCGACATCGACGCGTCGCGCACCGGGGGCTTGCTGGAGATGGGGTTCCCGAACGGCAGCAAGCTGGTGATCAACACGCAGCCGCCGCTGCACGAGCTGTGGCTGGCTGCCCGCTCGGGCGGCTACCACTACAAGCACGTCGGCGGCCGCTGGCTCGACACGCGGGAAGGGCGGGAGTTCTTCGCGGACCTCTCGGCCTGCGCGAGCGAGCAGGGCGGGATGCCGCTGCGCTTCGCCCCGCCGGCCTGAGATCCTGCCTAGCGCTTGAAGAGGTCGAGGATGCCCTTCTTCTCGTCCTCGCTGGGCGGCGTGGGCAGTTTCTCCTCCAGGCCGAGGCTGCTGACGCCGCTGCCGTGGGTGTACTCCTCGTAGTACCACTCGCCACCCATGTTGACCACGCCTTCGGGGGCTGACGGCTCCTCGACCGGAACGCCCTTCAGCGTCTGCTGCATGTAGTCGATCCACACCGGCAGCGACAGGCCGCCGCCGGTCTCGCGGTCGCCCAGCTTGCGCGGGTTGTCGTAGCCGATCCACACCACGCCGACCACGCTGCGCTGGAAGCCGGCGAACCAGGCGTCGTTCGAGTCGTTGGTGGTGCCGGTCTTGCCGTACACGTCGGGGCGCTTCAGCGTGCGTTGCGCATTGGCCGCCGTGCCCGAGCGCGTGACCTCCTGCAGCAGGCTGTCCATCACGAACGCGTTGCGCGCCGGCAGCGTGCGCGTGCTGTCGTCCATTGCCTGCGGCGCCGCCTCGTTCAGCACGTGGCCGCGCGAATCGGTGATCTTGCTGATCAGGAACGGGTTCAGCCGGTAGCCGCCGTTGGCGAACACGCCGTAGGCCGATGCCATCTGCAGCGGCGTCACCGAGCCCGCGCCGAGCGCCATCGTCAGGTAGGCAGGGTGCTTGTCGGGATCGAAGCCGAAGCGGGTGATCCAGTCCTGCGCATAGGCCGGGCCGATCGCCTGCAGGATGCGGATCGAGATCATGTTCTTCGACTTGGCGAGGCCGCGGCGCATCGACATCGGCCCGTCGAAGGTGCCGTCGTAGTTCTTCGGCTCCCAGGGCTGGCTGCCGGTGGTGCCGGCGTCGAAGAACAGCGGGGCGTCGTTGATGACGGTGGCCGGCGTGAACCCTTTCTCGAGCGAGGCCGAGTAGATGAACGGCTTGAAGCTCGAACCCGGCTGGCGCCACGCCTGCGTGACGTGGTTGAACTTGCTCTTCGCATGATCGAAGCCGCCGACCATCGTGCGCACGGCGCCGGTGCGCGGATCGAGCGAGACGAACGCGCCTTCGACCTCGGGCAGCTGGGTGATCGACCAGTCGCCCTTCGGCAGCTTCACGAGCCGGATCACCGCGCCGGGGCGGATCTGCGTCTTCGGGTTGCCCTTTTCGGCGAGGCCGGAGGTGGCCGGCTTCAGGCCTTCACCGGTGACGGTCAGCGATTCGCCGCTCTGCAGCACCGCCACGACCTTGCGCGGGCTCGCTTCGAGCACCACGGCAGCGCGCAGTTCGTCGTTGTCGGGGTGCTCGACCAGGGCCTCGGCGATGCGGGCGTCGAGGTCTTTCAYGTTGGCCGGCAGGTCGACATAGGCCTCGGGGCCGCGATACACCTGACGGCGCTCGAAATCCATGATGCCCTTGCGCAGCGACCGGTAGGCCACGGTCTGCTCGGACGCCTGGATGGTCAGGTAGACGTTGAGTCCGCGCGTGTAGGCCTCTTCGCCGTACTGCGAGAAGATCATCTGGCGCGCCGCCTCGGCCACGTACTCGGCGTGAACGACCACTTCAGGTGCCGCGCGGTACTTCAGTTGCTGCGCGCGCGCCGCATCGTGCTGCTCCGGCGTGATGAAGCCGTTCTCCAGCATGCGGTCGATGATGTAGAGCTGGCGCTGCGTTGCGCGCTTCGGGTTGACGATCGGGTTGTAGGCCGACGGCGCCTTCGGCAGGCCGGCCAGCATCGCGGCCTCGGCGATCGTGATGTCCTTCAGCGGCTTGCCGAAGTAGATCTCGCTGGCCGCCGCGAACCCGTGCGCGCGCTGACCGAGGAAGATCTGGTTCATGTAGATCTCGAGGATCTGGTCCTTGCTGAGCAGGCTCTCGATCTTCAGCGCCAGCAGGATCTCGTAGATCTTGCGGGTGAACGTCTTCTCGGTGGAGAGATAGAAGTTGCGCGCCACCTGCATCGTGATGGTCGAAGCGCCCTGGCTGCGCGACTCGTTGAACTGCGCGAGGCCGGCCCGCAGCACGCCCTTGTAGTCGACGCCGCCGTGCTGGTAGAAGCGCGCGTCCTCGATCGCCAGCACCGCGTCCTGCATCACCTTGGGCACCTGGGCGAGCGGCGTGAAGTTGCGGCGTTCCTCGCCGTACTCGCCGAGCAGCACGCCGTCGGCCGAATAGACGCGCATCGGCAGCTTCGGCCGGTAGTCGGCGAGGCCGCTGACCTGGGGAAGGTTCGGATACGCCACCGACAGCGCGATGCCGATCACCAGCAGCAGCGTGAGCACGCCAGCCAGCGCGCCCCCCACCAGCCACGACAGCGCACGGCCCAGCCAGCGAGCCCAGGCGGGCAAGGGCGAGGAGGCAGAAGAAGAGGATCGGCGGTTCGGGCTGGCTGCCGGGCGCTCGGACGGGCCCTCGGATTCGCTCATGGGACTCCAACAGTGGTCGCGACGATTATATGAAGCGACTTTGACCGGTCCGCATCGACCGTGAACTGCTTGGCAGCTTGTGTCGCCGGGTGCCTAGGGTTGACCCGGAATGACAAATTTTGGCTCCAAAATCCGTCAGGCTTTCGCAACGAGGATGGGTTGCAAGAAAAGGAAAAATCTTTGTTGCACAAAGGGTTTACTGCTAGCATTGAAGTAACTTCTTAACAATCCAGCGCACGTATCACCGCCAATTCGGTCGTCGATTCGTGTCGCGTTGGGAGATGGCCCCTTGAGCTTCCTAGACCTGTTGTTAGGCCGAAAGCATCCACCGATGATCGGCTTGGATATCAGCTCGTCCAGTGTGAAGCTGGTCGAGCTGGGCCAGAGTGCCTCCGGTGAATATGTACTCGAGCGTTTCGCCTCCGAGAGCTTCGAGAAGGGCTGGATCACCGACGGCCAGATCGAGAAATTCGACGAAGTGGCCGACGCCGTCCGGCGCGTGGTCACCAAGAGCGGCACCAAGACCAAGCAGGTCGTGCTCGCGATGCCGCAATCGGCGGTGATCACGAAGAAGATCATGCTGCCGGCCGGTCTTCGCGAAGAAGAACTCGAGCTGCAGGTCGAATCCGAAGCCAACCAATACATCCCGTTCTCGCTGGACGAGGTGAGTCTTGACTTCTCCGTGGTCGGCCCGAGCCCCACGTCGGTGGGCGATGTCGAGGTGCTGATCGCCGCGTCGCGCAAGGACCGCGTGCAGGACCGTCAGGGCCTGGCGGAAGCCGCCGGCCTGAAGCCCGCGGTGCTCGACATCGAATCGCATGCCTCGCGCCTGGCGATGGGCCGGCTGATCGAGGCGCTGCCGAACGAGGGCAAGGACGCCCTCGTCGCGCTGTTCGAGATCGGTGCCGACACCACGAGCCTGAAGGTGCTGCGCGACGAAGAGATGCTCTACGACCGCGACCAGGCCTTTGGCGGTTCGCAGCTGACGCAGCTGATCTCCCGCCAGTACGGCTTCTCGTTCGAAGAGGCCGAGCAGAAGAAGCTGTCGGCCGAATTGCCGGAAGACTACGAGTCGTCGCTGCTGGTGCCGTTCGTCGACAGCCTGTCGCAGGAGATCGGGCGTGCGCTGCAGTATTTCTTCACCAGCACGCCGCACCACAAGGTGCACTACGTGATGCTGGCTGGTGGCACGGCGACCCTGCCGGGGCTGAAGGACCGCGTCACCGAGTTGACGGGCTTCGCGTCGATGGTCGTCAATCCGTTCGAAAACATGAAGCTGGGCTCCGCGGTCCGCGAGAGCAAGCTGCGCCGTGAAGCGCCTTCCTACCTCACGGCCTGCGGGCTGGCGATGCGGAGGTTCCTGCAGTGATTCTGATCAACCTACTTCCGCACCGCGAAGAAAAGCGCAAGCGGCGCAAGGCGGCGTTCTTCCTGGGCCTGGCGCTGGCCGCCGCGGCGGGTCTCGCAGCCGTCGGCATGTGGTACCTGGTGCTGCAGCAGATGACGGAGAACCAGATCCACCGCAACGAATTCCTGTCGGTGAAGATCCGCGAGCTCGAGGCGCAGATCAAGGACATCGCATCCTTGCGTGCCGAGATCGACGCGCTCAAGGCACGGCAGAAAGCGGTCGAAGACCTGCAGATCGATCGCAACCTGCCGGTTCACGTGCTCAACGAACTCGTCAAGCAGACGCCCGAAGGCGTCTATTTCAGCAGCATCAAGCAGGAAGGCCAGGTGCTGCAGCTGACCGGCATCGCGCAGACCAACGAGCGCGTGTCCGAGCTGCTGAGAAACACGAGCAACAACTCCGAATGGCTGACGAAGCCGGAGCTGGTCGAGATCAAGGCGGCCACCGTGCAGACGGCCAGCCGCGAGCAAAAGCGCCTGTTCGACTTCTCGATGCGCGTGACCATCAAGCGCCCGCAGGATGTCGACGCGGCCGCAGTCGCTGCCTCGGCCGTCGTGCCGGGTGCTGCGGCCAGCGCCGCCGTCGCTGCGAAGAAGCCCTGACCATCGAGACGCCATGGCAACGAAAGCGAAATCCGTCAACGTCGATCTGAACTCGGTCTTCGGGGCTGCCGCCTCGCAATTCCGGGGGCTGAATCCCAATGAACCCGGCCAATGGCCGATGCTCCCCAAGCTCGCCACCTGGCTCGTGCTGGCCATCATGGTGGTCGTGGTGGGCTGGTTCCTGCTGCTCGCCGGTGTCGACGAGCAGTTGCAGGCCGAGCGCGACAAGGAACCCGTCCTGAAGCAGGACTACCGGGGCAAGCTGGCGCAGGCCGTGAACCTCGAAGAATTGCGCAAGCAGAAGCTGCAGGTCGAGGAATACGTGACCCAGCTCGAGAAGCAACTGCCCGGCAAGGCCGAGATGGACGCGCTGCTGTCGGACATCAACCAGGCGGGCCTCGGCCGCGGCCTGCAGTTCGAGCTGTTCCGTCCTGGCCAGGTGCTCGTGAAGGAGTACTACGCCGAACTGCCAATCTCGATCCGGGTGACGGGGCGCTACCACGACATCGGCGCGTTCGCGGCCGATGTGGCGAACCTCTCGCGCATCGTCACGCTGCACAACATGCAGATCGCGGCTGCCAACACCAGAGACGCCAACGGGTTGCTGGGCATGGACGCGACGGCCAGAACCTACCGCTATCTGGATCCGAACGAGATCACAGCGCAGCGCCAGGCTGCGGCGAAGGCCGCGGGAGCGAAGAAATGACGGGAACCACATTGCGTTGGCCGGCAGCCGCCTGTGCGAGCGCCATCATGGCGCTCACCCTGACCGCCTGTGGCGATGCGCAGGACGAGTTGCAGCAGTGGATCGAGCAGCAGCGCCGCGAGGTGAAGCCGAACGTGACGCCGCTGTCGCCGCCGAAGAAATTCAACCCGCAGGCCTACCTGGCCGGCGCGGGCGTCGAGCCGTTCAGCGCGCAGAAGCTGACGGTGGCCATCAAGCAGGAATCGCGGCAACCGAATTCGTTGCTGGCTGCGGAGATCAACCGCCGCAAGGAACCGCTCGAAGCGTATCCGCTGGACAGCATGGCGATGGTCGGCAGCGTGACCAAGCAGGGGCGCCCGTACGCGCTGCTGCGGGTCGACAACCTGCTGTACCAGGTGAAGATGGGTGACTACCTGGGCCAGAACTACGGCAAGGTCACCAAGATTTCCGAGACGGACGTCTCGTTGCGCGAAATCGTGCAGGACGCGGCGGGTGAATGGATCGAGCGTACGAGCTCTCTTCAGCTTCAGGAACGGGCGCGGTGAAGAACATGCAGGAGAAACAGATCATGGGTAAGTGGCAAGTTCGAAGCGTTGCGCTCGCGTTGCTCTTCGGCGCGTCCTTGTCTGCGTGGGCGCAGAACGCCATCCAGTCCATCAACAGCTCCCAACAGGCGGGTGCAGAGGTCGTGCGCATCGAGTTGTCCGAGCCCTTGGCGGCGGTGCCGACCGGCTTCACGGTCCAGACGCCGCCACGCATCGCGCTGGACCTGCCGGGGGTCGGCAATGCGATGGGCAAGTCGAACCTGGAGATCAACCAGGGCAACATCCGCTCGATCAACGTCGCGCAGTCGGGTGACCGCACGCGGTTGGTCATGAACCTGAAGACAGCATCGAACTACCGGGCGCAGCTCGAAGGCAAGGTGCTGGTGGTGGTGATGGAAACGGCGGCACCGGCCGGCGGCGTCGCTGCCACGGCCAAGGCGCCGGTGGCGGGTGAATCGACCCGTTTCGCGGAGAACCTGAACGACGCGCCGATGCCGCTGAAGGGCATCGACTTCCGCCGCGGCCAGGATGGTGCGGGCCGGGTCGTGGTCGACCTGCCGAACAACCAGGTCGGGGTCGACATCCGCCAGCAGGGCCAGAGCCTGGTGGTCGAGTTCCTGCGCTCGAACCTGCCGGAGAACCTGCGCCGCAAGCTCGACGTGACCGACTTCGGCACGCCGGTGCAGAGCGTCTCGACCTTCCAGAACGGTGACCGTGTGCGCATGGTCGTCGAGCCGCGCGGCGCCTGGGAGCACAGCGCGTACCAGACCGACAACCAGTTCGTGCTGGAAGTGCGCCAGCAGAAGCAGGATCCCAACAAGCTGGTGCAGGGCCCGGGCTATGCGGGCGAGAAGCTGTCGCTGAACTTCCAGAACATCGAGGTTCGCGCGCTGCTGCAGGTCATTGCCGACTTCACCAACTTCAACGTCGTCACGAGCGACACCGTCACCGGCAACGTGACGCTGCGCCTGAAGGACGTGCCGTGGGACCAGGCACTCGACATCATCCTGCAGGCCAAGGGCCTGGGGCTGCGCAAGTCGGGCAACGTGATCTGGATCGCGCCGAAGGACGAGCTCGCGTCGAAGGAGAAGATCGACCTCGAGGCGAAGGCGCAGATCGCCAACCTGGAGCCGGTGCGCACGCAGTCGTTCCAGCTCAATTACACGAAGGCCGAAGAAGTGGCCAAGGGCCTGACCGGCCAGAATACGGCGGGTGGCAGTGGAGCTGCGTCGCGCATCCTGACGACACGCGGCAGCGTGATCTTCGAGACCCGCACCAACCAGCTGTTCGTCAGCGACATTCCCTCGAAGCTCGAGGAAATACAGGCGATGATCGCCAAGATCGACGTGCCGGTGCGGCAGGTGCTGATCGAAGCGCGCATCGTCGAAGCGAACGACAGCTTCGGTCGCTCGCTGGGGGCGAAGCTGGGTTACTCCGACCTGCGCGGCCTCAATGGTGGCGTGCCCGGATTCAACACGGGCGGCAACATGCGGGTGGGGGTCGGCGGCAACATCAATGCGATCGGCGTGCAGACCGGGCAGGCCACTCCGCCAATGCTGTACAGCGATACCAATTTCGTCAGCCTGCCGGCCACCCGCCAGAACGACTACAACGCCGCGACGTTCGCGCTCTCGCTGTTCGGGGTCGGTGCCAACCGGTTCCTGAACCTGGAGTTGTCTGCGCTGGAAGCCGAGAACAAGGGCAAGATCCTGTCGAGCCCGCGCGTCATCACGGCCGACCAGGTGAAGGCCTTGATCGAGCAGGGCACGGAACTGCCGTACCAGACCGCCACGTCCAGCGGCGCGACGGCCATCCAGTTCCGCAAGGCGAACCTGAAGCTCGAAGTCACGCCGCAGATCACGCCGGAAGGCAACGTGATCCTCGACCTCGACGTGACCAAGGACACCGTGGGGCAGGTGACCTCGCAGGGCCTGGCCATCGACACCAAGCACGTGCGCACGCAGGTCCTGGTGGAGAATGGCGGCACGGTCGTGATCGGCGGCATCTTCACGCAGGACGACCAGGAGAGCGTGACCAAGGTGCCTTACCTCGGCGACATTCCCTTCCTCGGCAACCTCTTCAAGACCAGGACGAAGTCGTCGAGGAAGACCGAACTGTTGATCTTCATCACGCCGAAGGTCGTGAGCGATCGCACTGCGGTGCGCTGATATGACTGGCCTCAGAAATCAGGTACTTGACATGAACTACGTTGTACTCAATCGGCTTGCCGCGGCTACCTTGGTGTCGTTCGCGTTGGCGTCGTGCGGTGGGAGCAGCGATGACGAGGCGGGTTCGCCCACGGCGTTCGCGACCATCCCGACTGAAGTTACTTTTGCAGGTGCGGCCACTGCACCCGCCACGGGTTGCGCGGGTGGCACGGCCGAGATCGCGGTTGTCGGCGGGGTTGCGCCCTATTCGGTGAAGACGACGTTTCCGGACGTGATTTCCTTCAACACCACGACTGYCGGAAATCGAGGCGGCACCTTCAGGATCACGGTGGCATCGGGCATCTGCCTGAATCCGGGCAACGTGATCGTCACCGACAAGCTGGACCACGTGRTCACGGTGAAGGTGACGTCGACGGCGACCGTTCCCGCCAGTTGAGGGTCTGACGCAGCATGACGCTGCCCGGCCCTGGAACACCCGCCTTCTGCTGCGTGTCCTCGTGGAATCCGACGCCCGCCCGCTGATCCTGGTGGGCATGCCGGGTGCCGGAAAATCCACGATCGGACGCCAGCTCGCAAAGCGGACCGGGCGAACATTCCGTGATTCGGATGCCGTGCTCGAAGAGCGTTTCGGCTGCAGCGTGCGGAGCTACTTCGAGCGCGAAGGCGAAGCCAGCTTTCGGGATGCCGAGTCCGCGGTGCTCGATGAGTTGACGAAGGAGCAGCAACTGGTCGTGGCGACCGGCGGCGGCGTGGTGCTCCGGGCGTCCAACCGGGCGCTGATGCGCGAGCGCGGTCAGGTGGTCTACCTGAGCTGCCATCCCGACGAGTTGTTTCGCCGGCTGCGAAACGACAGCCAGCGTCCGCTGCTGCAGGTCAGCGACCCCCGTGCACGCCTGCGCGAACTCCACCAGCAGCGCGATCCCCTCTACCGCGAGGTGGCGCATTTCGTGATCGAGTGCAGTCGAGCCACGGTACCGGCGCAACTGGGCAAGCTGATGATGATGCTCGAGTTGGCGGGAGTGATCGGCTAGCCTGGAACACTCCCGGGCGCGTCGCCGAGCTTGCACGCGACGGGCGCTAAACTGGTCGCCATGAGTGACGAACGAAGCGCAGTCAGCATCGACCTGGCGGACCGAAGCTACGACATCCTGATCGGTGGCGGTTTGCTCTCCGATCGGCAGATCGTCGATGACTTGCCGCGGGCCAGCACCGCGGTCATCGTGTCGAATCCGACGGTGGCCGGGTTGTATGCGCATCGCTTGCAGACCTTGCTGAAGACGAAGTCCGATCAGTGCATGGTCGTCGAACTGCCTGATGGCGAGATCCACAAGGACTGGTCGTCGCTGGAACGCATCTTCGGCGCCCTGCTGAGGGCGGGCGCCGACCGCAAGACGGTGCTCTACGCCCTGGGCGGCGGCGTGGTCGGCGACATCACCGGCTTCGCGGCGGCCTGCTACATGCGCGGCATTCCCTTCGTCCAGGTGCCCACCACCTTGCTGGCCCAGGTGGATTCGTCGGTCGGCGGCAAGACCGCCATCAACCACCCACTGGGCAAGAACATGATCGGCGCGTTCTACCAGCCGCTGCGCGTGATCGCCGACCTGGACACGCTCGACACGCTGCCCGACCGCGAGGTCTCGGCCGGGCTGGCCGAGGTCATCAAGTACGGCCCGATCGCCGACGACACCTTTCTCGGCTGGATCGAAGACAACCTCGACGCGCTGCTCGCGCGCGACAAGAAGGCGCTGGCCCATGCCGTCAAGCGCTCGTGCGAGATCAAGGCCTGGGTCGTCGGCCAGGACGAACGCGAAACCGGCCTGCGCGCGATCCTGAACTTCGGCCACACCTTCGGCCATGCGATCGAGGCCGGCCTCGGGTTCGGAACCTGGCTGCATGGCGAGGCTGTCGGCTGCGGGATGGTGATGGCGGCCGACCTGTCGCACCGCCTCGGCCTGATCGACGCGGCCTATGCGCAGCGCATCACCCGGCTGGTCGAGCGCGCGCGATTGCCGATCCGTGGCCCGCAGCTCGGCGCCGACCGCTACCTCGAACTGATGCGCGTCGACAAGAAATCCGAGGCCGGCGAGATCCGCTTCGTCGTGATCGAGGCGCCGGGGCGCGCCGCGCTGCGGCCGGCACCCGACGACATCGTGCGCGAGGTGCTGGCGGCCCACGCTGCCTGAACCATGTCGGCCCTGCGTCCGGCCGGAGGAATGCAACCGTATGCCTGCGATCCGCAGCACAGCGGCGGCCGCCGGCTGCACGAGTCGCCCGCGCCCACCCGCAGCGAGTACCAGCGCGACCGCGATCGCATCGTGCACAGCACCGCCTTCCGCCGGCTGGTCTACAAGACGCAGGTGTTCCTGAACCACGAAGGCGACCTGTTCCGCACGCGGCTGACCCATTCGCTGGAGGTGGCCCAGCTCGGCCGCTCGATCGCCCGCAGCCTCGGCCTGAACGAGGACCTGGTCGAAGCCATCGCGCTGGCCCATGACCTCGGCCACACGCCGTTCGGCCACGCCGGCCAGGATGCGTTGAACGACTGCCTGCAGGCGGTGGATCCGCACAGCGGCGGCTTCGAGCACAACCTGCAGAGCCTGCGTGTCGTGGATTCGCTCGAAGAGCGTTATCCCCACTTCGACGGGCTGAACCTGACGCTGGAAACCCGGGAGGGAATCCTGAAGCACTGCTCCGGCCCCGCCGCCGCACGGCTCGAGGCCCGGGAGCCGAACGGTGTCGCGCACCGCTTCGTCGCGCGGCTGCGTCCAGGCCTGGAAGCGCAGCTGTGCAACCTGGCGGACGAGATCGCCTACAACGCGCACGACGTGGATGACGGCGTGCGTTCCGGCCTGTTGAAGCTCGAGCAACTCGACGAGGTGCCGCTGTTCGCGCGCTGCAAGGCCGAATCGCTGGCGGCCCACCCCGGCCTGCGCGGCAAGCGGCTGCTGTTCGAGAGCATTCGCCGCATGCTGTCGGCCCAGGTCTACGACGTGCTCGACGCCAGCGCCGCGGCGATCGCGCTGCAGGGCCCGCGCAGCGTGGCAGACGTTCGCCGGGCGCCGCCGCTGATCTGCTTCAGTGCTCAGATGGCAGCCGACAGCGTCGAACTGAAGCGTTTCCTGCGGCACAACCTCTACCGGCACCCGCAGGTCGTGGCGACCACCGACCGGGCCAAGCAGGTGGTGCGCGAGCTGTTCGCGATCTACCGCGAGGCGCCGCAGGAATGGATGTCGGCCGGCGAATCGCGCACGGCCGGGCTGCGGCAGTTGGCCGACTACATCGCGGGGATGACCGACCGCTACGCGTTGCGCGAGCACGAGCGCCTGACCGGCCGGCGGCTGTTCGACTGAGCCATGGCGCGCCTCGCCCGCCTGTGCATTCCCGGCCAACCGCACCTCGTGCAGCAGCGCGGGCACAACGGCCAGCCGGTGTTCATCGACGAGGCCGACATCCGGGGCTTCCTGCGGATGCTGGCCGAGGCCGCGAAGGCGAACGGTGTCGCGGTCCATGCCTATGGGCTGGCGACGGGCGAAGTGCACCTGCTCGCGACGCCGACTGCGGCCGATTCGCTGAGCCGGCTGATGCAGGCGATCGGGCGGCAGCACGGCCAGGCCTTCAACCGCCGCCATGGCCGTTCCGGCAGCCTGTGGGATGGCCGCTTCCGTACCGCCCCGATCGATGGGGAACAGCACTTGCTTGCTGCCATGCGCTTTGTCGAGTCGGCCGTGCCGGACCTGCGCGCCTCCAGTGCGTCGCACCACCTTGGGCAGGCGACCGATCCCGTCGTAAGCGACCACTCTCTCTATTGGGCATTGGGAAACACGCCATTCGACCGGGAGGTGAAATACCGCACATGGTTCGAGCAAGGTGCTTCTTCGGCTGAAGCCGAGCGCTTCCGGCGTGCGGTCACGCAAGGATGGCCGCTCGGAGAGGCCTCATTCATCGACAGCTTGTCCCAGGTGACGACGCGCCGGCTGGCGGCGCGTCCGCGGGGGCGGCCGCCGAAAACCGCCGTTTGATATGTCCCCAATTATTCCAAGCGCTAAGCTCGCAAAGCTCAAAAAGGTATCTGACCCCATTTATTTCGATTGAAGCCCCTGTTGCAGTGCAGTATTCTTCGCGTCCATTCCAGATTTCCGGACGGAGTACGCCATGACCCAGGCCGACCAAGGTGGGGCATCTCCCGCTGACAGCGCAGACGCCGCTGAACTGCAGCAAGCGGCCGAGCACGGCCTCTACGACCCGGCGAACGAGCACGATGCCTGCGGCGTCGGCTTCGTCGCCCACATCAAGGGCCACAAGGCGCACAGCATCGTTGCGCAGGGCCTGAAGATCCTCGAGAACCTCGACCACCGCGGCGCGGTCGGTGCCGACAAGCTGATGGGCGACGGCGCCGGCATCCTGATCCAGATTCCCGACGAGTTCTACCGTGCCGAGATGGCGACGCAGGGGGTCGTGCTGCCGCCGCCCGGCGAGTACGGCGTCGGCATGATCTTCATGCCGAAGGAACACGCGTCGCGCCTGGCCTGCGAGCAGGAGGTGGAGCGCGCGGTGCGGGCCGAGGGCCAGGTGCTGCTGGGCTGGCGCGAGGTGCCGGTCGACTCGGAGATGCCGATGTCGCCCACCGTGCGCGCCAAGGAACCGATCATCCGGCAGGTCTTCATCGGCCGCGGCCCCGACGTGATCGTGCAGGACGCGCTCGAGCGCAAGCTCTACGTGATCCGCAAGACGGCGTCGAGCGCGATCCAGCGCCTGAAGCTCACGCACAGCCGCGAGTACTACGTGCCCAGCATGAGCTGCCGCACCATCATCTACAAGGGCCTGCTGCTGGCCGACCAGGTCGGCAAGTACTACCAGGACCTGCAGGACCCGCGCGTGATGTCGGCGCTGGCGCTGGTGCACCAGCGCTTCTCGACCAACACCTTCCCCGAGTGGCCGCTGGCCCACCCGTACCGGATGGTGGCGCACAACGGCGAGATCAACACCGTCAAGGGCAACTTCAACTGGATGCGCGCCCGCGAAGGCGTGATGAAGTCGCCGGTGCTCGGCGACGACCTGAACAAGCTCTACCCGATCACCTTCGAGGGGCAGTCCGACACCGCCACCTTCGACAACGCGCTCGAGCTGCTGACGATGAGCGGCTACTCGCTCGCGCACGCCGCGATGATGATGATTCCCGAGGCCTGGGAGCAGCACGCGACGATGGACGAGCGCCGCCGCGCGTTCTACGAGTACCACGCCGCGATGATGGAGCCGTGGGACGGCCCCGCCTCGATGGTGTTCACCGACGGCCGCCAGATCGGCGCCACGCTCGACCGCAACGGCCTGCGCCCGTCGCGCTACATCGTCACCGACGACGACCTGGTCGTGATGGCCTCCGAATCCGGCGTGCTGCCGATGATCCCGGAGAACAAGATCGTCAAGAAGTGGCGCCTGCAGCCCGGCAAGATGTTCCTGATCGACTTCGACCAGGGCCGCATCATCGACGACGAGGAACTGAAGAACCAGTTCGCGCTCGCCAAGCCCTACCGCCAGTGGATCGAGAACGTGCGCATCCGCCTCGATTCGATCGAGCTGACCGGCGAGCCGCGCGAGTTCGGCGAATCGCTGCTCGACCGCCAGCAGGCCTTCGGCTACACGCAGGAGGACATCAAGTTCCTGCTGAGCCCGATGGCGCAGGCCGGCGAGGAAGGCACCGGCTCGATGGGCAACGACTCGCCGCTCGCGGTGCTGTCGGACAAGAACAAGCCGCTGTACAACTACTTCAAGCAGCTGTTCGCGCAGGTCACGAACCCGCCGATCGACCCGATCCGCGAGGCGGTCGTGATGTCGCTGGTGTCGTTCATCGGCCCGAAGCCCAACCTGCTCGACATCAACGCGGTGAACCCGCCGATGCGGCTCGAGGTGTCGCAGCCGATCCTCGACTTCGCCGACATGGAGCGGCTGATCGAGATCGAGAAGCACACGCACGGCAAGTTCAAGAGCCATGTGATCGACATCACCTACCCGCTCGCGTGGGGCGACGAAGGTGTCGAAGCCAAGCTCGCGTCGCTGTGCGCCGAGAGCGTCGATGCGCTGAAGAGCGGCCACAACATCCTGATCATCAGCGACCGCGCGATGAACCGCGGCCACGTCGCGATCCCCGCGCTGCTCGCGCTGTCGGCGATCCACCAGCACCTGGTGCGCGAGGGCCTGCGCACGACGGCCGGCCTGGTCGTCGAGACCGGCTCGGCGCGCGAGGTGCATCACTTCGCGGTGCTGGCGGGCTACGGCGCCGAGGCGGTGCACCCGTACCTCGCGATGGAGACGCTGATCGGCCTGCACAAGGAGCTGCCGGGCGAGCTGTCGGCCGACAAGGCCATCTACAACTACGTGAAGGCGATCGGCAAGGGGCTGTCGAAGATCATGTCCAAGATGGGCATCTCGACCTACATGTCGTATTGCGGTGCGCAGATCTTCGAGGCGATCGGCCTCGACAAGGTGCTGATCGACAAGTACTTCCGCGGCACCGCGAGCCAGGTCGGCGGCATCGGCGTGTTCGAGGTCGCCGAAGAGGCGATCCGCATGCACCGCGCGGCCTTCGGCGACGACCCGGTGCTCGAGAACATGCTCGATGCCGGCGGCGAGTACGCCTGGCGCGTGCGCGGCGAGGAGCACATGTGGACGCCGGACGTGATCGCGAAGCTGCAGCACAGCGCGCGCGCGAACAAGTTCGACACCTACAAGGAGTACGCCCAGCTGGTGAACGACCAGTCGCGCCGCCACATGACGCTGCGCGGGCTGTTCGAGTTCAAGGTCGACCCGGCCAAGGCGATCCCGCTCGACGAAGTGGAGCCCGCGGCCGAGATCGTCAAGCGCTTCGCGACCGGTGCGATGTCGCTCGGCTCGATCTCCACCGAGGCGCACGCGACGCTGGCCGTCGCGATGAACCGCATCGGCGGCAAGTCGAACACCGGCGAGGGCGGCGAGGACCCGGCTCGCTACCGCAACGAGCTGAAGGGCATCCGGATCAGCGCCGGCACCAAGGTCAGCGACGTGATCGCCAACAAGGTCATCGAGGCCGACTACGAGCTGCAGGAGGGCGACTCGCTGCGCTCGAAGATCAAGCAGGTGGCGTCGGGCCGCTTCGGCGTCACCGCCGAGTACCTGTCGTCGGCCGACCAGATCCAGATCAAGATGGCCCAGGGCGCGAAGCCGGGCGAGGGCGGCCAGCTRCCGGGCGGCAAGGTCACCGACTACATCGGTTTCCTGCGCTACTCGGTGCCGGGCGTCGGGCTGATCTCGCCGCCGCCRCACCATGACATCTACTCGATCGAGGACCTGGCGCAGCTGATCCACGACCTGAAGAACGCGAACCAGCGTGCGAGCATCAGCGTGAAGCTGGTGTCCGAGGTCGGCGTCGGCACCATCGCGACCGGCGTGGCCAAGGCCAAGGCCGACCACATCGTGATCGCCGGGCATGACGGCGGCACCGGCGCGTCGCCGTGGAGCTCGATCAAGCATGCCGGCACGCCGTGGGAGCTCGGCCTCGCCGAGACCCAGCAGACGCTGGTGCTGAACCGGCTGCGCGGCCGCGTGCGCGTGCAGGCCGACGGCCAGATGAAGACCGGCCGCGACGTCGTCATCGGCGCGCTGCTGGGCGCCGACGAGTTCGGTTTCGCGACCGCGCCGCTGGTGGTCGAGGGCTGCATCATGATGCGCAAGTGCCACCTGAACACCTGCCCGGTGGGCGTGGCCACGCAGGATCCGGTGCTGCGCAAGAAATTCCAGGGCCGCCCGGAACACGTCGTCAACTTCTTCTTCTTCATCGCCGAAGAGGCGCGCCAGATCATGGCGCAGCTGGGCATCCGCAAGTTCGACGACCTGATCGGCCGCGCCGACCTGCTCGACACCCGCAAGGGCATCTCGCACTGGAAGGCGAGCGGCCTCGACTTCTCGCGCATCTTCCACCTGCCGACGGCGCCGGCCGACGTGGCGCGCCGCCAGGTCGAGGAGCAGGACCACGGGCTGGCGCGTGCGCTCGACGTGAAGCTGATCCAGAAGTGCCTGCCCGCGCTGGAGCGCGGCGAGAAGGTGCAGTTCATGGAGGAGACGCGCAACGTGAACCGCACCGTCGGCGCGATGCTGTCGGGCGAGCTGGTGCGCCGCCATCCCGAAGGCCTGCCCGACCACACGATCTTCATGCAGATGGAGGGCACCGGCGGCCAGAGCTTCGGCGCCTTCCTCGCGAAGGGGATCACGCTGTACCTGATCGGCGACGCGAACGACTACACCGGCAAGGGCCTGTCCGGTGGCCGCGTGGTGGTGCGACCGAGCATCGACTTCCGCGGCGACGCGACGCGCAACATCATCGTGGGCAACACCGTGCTGTACGGTGCGACCAGCGGCGAGGCGTTCTTCCGCGGCGTGGCCGGCGAGCGCTTCGCGGTGCGCCTGTCGGGCGCGACCGCGGTCGTCGAAGGTACCGGCGACCACGGCTGCGAGTACATGACCGGCGGCACGGTCGCGGTGCTCGGCAAGACCGGGCGCAACTTCGCGGCCGGCATGAGCGGCGGCATCGCCTATGTGTTCGATGAAGACGGCCAGTTCGCCAAGCGCTGCAACACCGCGATGGTGCAGCTCGACAAGGTGCTGGGCGCCGCCGAACAGGAGGCCTCGGTCGACAAGGCGGTGTGGCACCTGGGCCAGGCCGACGAGGCGATCCTGCGCAAGCTGCTCGACGACCACCACCGCTGGACCGGCAGCCTGCGTGCGCGCGAGATCCTCGACACCTGGGCCGAGTCGCGCGGCAAGTTCGTGAAGGTGTTCCCGAGCGAGTACAAGCGCGCGCTCGGCGAGATCAACGCCGCGAAGCAGGCCGGTGACACGATCGCGAAGGCGAAAGTCATCGAGAAGAACGCCGACAAGGGCGGCCCCAAGTCCAAGAGTGGCGCCAAGGCCTGAGCCAGGCCCAGCCCCAGCCAACCGGAGTAGCGAGAGATCATGGGAAAAGTCACCGGCTTCATGGAGTACGAGCGCCTGGAAGAGGGCTATGCGCCCGTGCAGGCGCGCCTGAAGAACTACAACGAGTTCGTGATCGGGCTCAAGGCGGACGAGTCGAAGGTCCAGGCGGCGCGCTGCATGGATTGCGGCACGCCCTTCTGCAACAGCGGCTGCCCGGTCAACAACATCATTCCGGACTTCAACGACCTCGTGTACCGCAACGAGTGGCGCAATGCCATCGACGTGCTGCACTCGACGAACAACTTCCCGGAATTCACCGGGCGCATCTGCCCGGCACCGTGCGAGGCGGCCTGCACGCTGAACGTCAACGACGACGCGGTCGGCATCAAGAGCATCGAGCACGCGATCATCGACCGGGCCTGGGCCGAGGGCTGGGTCAAGGCGCGCCCGCCGAAGGCGAAGACGGGCAAGAAGGTCGCGGTCGTCGGCTCCGGCCCGGCCGGCCTGGCGGCCGCGCAGCAGCTGGCACGTGCCGGTCACGACGTGACGGTGTTCGAGAAGAACGACCGCATCGGCGGCCTGCTGCGCTACGGCATTCCCGACTTCAAGATGGAGAAGTCGCACATCGACCGCCGCGTCGAGCAGATGCAGGCCGAGGGCGTGCAGTTCCGCACCGGCGTGATCGTCGGCAAGCTGCCCGAAGGCAGCAAGGTCACCAACTGGGCCAAGGAAAGCATCACGCCCGACGAGCTGAAGGCGCAGTTCGACGCGGTCGTGCTGGCCGGCGGTGCCGAGCAGTCGCGCGACCTGCCGGTGCCGGGGCGCGACCTCGACGGCGTGCACTTCGCGATGGAGTTCCTGCCGCAGCAGAACAAGCTGAACGCCGGCGACAAGCTGAAGAACCAGCTGCGCGCCGACGGCAAGCACGTGATCGTGATCGGCGGCGGCGACACCGGCAGCGACTGCGTCGGCACCAGCAATCGGCATGGCGCGAAGAGCGTCACGCAGTTCGAGCTGATGCCGATGCCGCCCGAGCAGGAGAACAAGCCGCTGGTGTGGCCGTACTGGCCGATCAAGCTGCGCACCAGCTCCAGCCATGAAGAAGGCTGCGAGCGCGAGTTCGCGATCGCCACCAAGGAGTTCATCGGTGGCGAGGGCAAGGACAAGGGCAAGCTGCGCGCGCTGAAGGCGGTGCGCGTCGAGTGGCAGGGCGGCAAGATGACCGAGGTGCCGGGCAGCGAGCAGACGCTGCCGGCCGATCTGGTGCTGCTGGCGATGGGCTTCGTCAGCCCGGTCGCGAGCGTGCTCGATGCGTTCGGCGTCGACAAGGATGCGCGCGGCAATGCGCGAGCTGGCACCGATTTCATCGGTGGCTATGCGACCAGCGTCCCCAAGGTGTTCGCGGCCGGCGACGTGCGGCGCGGCCAGTCGCTGGTGGTGTGGGCGATCCGCGAAGGGCGCCAGGCGGCCCGCGCAGTCGATGAATTCCTGATGGGATCCAGCGACTTGCCGCGCTGAGGGCCGATCGGCGGCCGACAAACGGTCGTTCCCACCCGACCGGCAGCGCCGTCGCCRGCGGGGCCTCCGCCTAGACTACGGTCCATGAACGGCGGACACCTCCCCCCCACCTCCGTGCCCTTGCGGCACGGCGGCTTCACCCTCATCGAATTGATGGTCACGGTCGCGATCGTGGCCATCCTGGCGATGGCCGCGGCACCGTCGATGCGTGATTTCGTGATCCGCAATCGCAGTTCCGCGGCGAGCAACGAGTTCATGGGCAGCGTGCTGCGTGCCCGCAACGAGGCCGCCTCGCGCAACTCGTGCGTGACGATGTGCGTCAGCAGCAACGGATCGAGTTGTGACGCTGCCACCCCGACGGCCTGGGGCAGCGGATGGATCGTCTTCCGCAATCCGGCCTGCGATGCAGCGGCCGTGAATCCTGCGGCCGACGACGTGCTGCTGGTGACGGGCGCGCTGACCGCCGACTACACCATCACCGGTCCCGGCGGCCTGATCTTCTTCTCGGCGACGGGCCGGCCCCGGTCGACCGATGTCGGTTCCTTCAATGTGCGCTACCAGACATCGACCCGCTCTTCCAATCGCACGATCTGCGTGAGTCCGCTGGGTCGTACGTTGACAGTGGGCTACGGCGAGACATGTCCATGAAAACGATGCATTCCATCCCTGCCGGTCCGGGCCGCAGCGCGCGCCGATCCTCGGGGTTCACGCTCATCGAAGTGCTGGTGACCGTCCTCATCATGTCCCTCGGCATGCTGGGCATCGCCGCGCTGCAGGCGACCACCTCGCGCTTCAAGATCGGCGCGTGGGCGAGGTCTTCGACGGCGGTGCTGTTCAGCGATTTCGCCGACCGTGTGCGCGCCAATCCGGACGTGGCCGGGCTGTCCTACTTCAGCAGCGGGGCGGCGACCTCGACCTCGGCCTACGCGCTGACCACGAACTGGAGCACGCAGTCGACCGCCGCGCCGCCGGCCGTCTCGACCGACTGCAGCACAGCCACCTGCACCGCCACCGAGCGTGCCGCCTACGACCTGACCATCTGGCGGCAGCAGATCCGGCGCCAGCTGCCGCAGGGTTCGGCGTTCGTCACCGGCAACCGCAGCACCGGCATGACGGTGACGATGATGTGGTTCGACAAGCAGTTCCTCACGGCGAACAACACCCTGGACAAGAGCAAGGCCTGCACTGTCGCTGCAACTTACACCGCTTCTGCGGCCATGAGCAACTGCTGCCCGGATGCCGCCGGTGCGGCGGACGGCGTTCGTTGCGTCAACTTCACCTTCCTCCCATGAACGGCCATCACTTCCCGAAGCGCGCCGGGCGCCGTCCCGCTCAGCGCGGCCTGACCTTGGTCGAATTGCTGGTGGCGATCACCATCAACCTGGCCATCGTCGTCGCCGCCGTCTACCTGTACCTCGGCACCCGCGAAAGCCAGCGCACGATCGACCAGGTCTCGGAAGCCAACGAAGTCGGGGTCTTCGCGCTGCGGGCGCTGGGCCGCGATGTCGTCAATGCAGGCTTCTATCCGGCAGTCAGCTCCGAGGGCAACGAGAACGTCCTGGCGGCCTACAGCAACATCACCGGCTCGCCTGGCCTGCCCGGGTACGCCACCGGCATCTTCGGATGCGAAGCGACGAATTTCAACCTGGTGACCGGCACCTGCGGCACCACGGCAGGAAGCGATGAACTGGTCGTCGCCTACTTCACGAACGACGCGTTCGGCGAGGCTGGCGGCCAGCGCAAGGATTGCAACGGCAACGATGTCGGGACCGCTCCCGTCAACACGAGCCGCCTCGGCACCGGCGCGGCGACCCAGCCGCCCGCCAAGCCACTTCTGGTCGCCAACCACTACCGGCTGGGGGCTGCCAAGACGGTGGTCGTCGATGGACAGACGGCCAGCGTGCGCAGCCTGGAATGCCGCGGCAATGCGGCCGCCTCGACCGGCTACCAGCCGGTGATTTCGAACATCGAGGAATTCCAGGTCACCTATGGCGTCTTCTCGACCAGCGATCGCGCGGTCGACAAGTTCTACACCGCAGCCCAGTTTGCCAGCCTCCCCCTGCCGACGCTGACCATCGACGGCAAGTCGCTGACGCCCTGGGCCCGGGTGGCCGCGGTGCGCATCTGCGTGCTGTCGAAAACCTACGGGGGTCCCAGCCGGATCAACGACACCGCCGGCGCGCTGCGAACCTACCAGGACTGCGAGGGAACGGTGAAGACGCAGGCGCTCACCGACCGTTCGACGTACAAGCTCTACAGCCAGGTCTTCGGCTTGCGCAACTTCCTCAACAAGACGTATTGATTCCTATGCTGCCGCTTCGTCTTGAATCCCGTGTACCGGCGCTGCCGGCGAACCGTCTCGTGCGTCGCCGGCGTCCGGCCCGGCAGCAGGGCGTCGCGATGGTCGTCGTGCTGATGCTGATGCTGGCGCTGATGGGCATCGTCGCGTTCTCGGCGCGCAACGCCAACTTCGGTGAAATGTCGTCGCGCAACCAGCTGGACGGCGAGATTGCCCGCCAGGCGGCGGAGTCGGCCCTGCGCGATGCCGAGCGCGACCTGCTGCTGTCCGACGGGTCGGTGCTGGCGAGCAGCACTGCCAAGTGCAAGCGCGAAGGCGCACGGCCGCTGGAAAGCGCCGTCGCCGGCTTCTCGGCAACCTGCGTGGGCGGGCAGTGCGACAAGGCGCTGAACGACTACAAGACAACGAGCTGGGCTGCCTCGTCCCCCAACGGCGAGCCCTGGTGGCCGCAAGACAAGGGCGGCATGTGGGGTGACCCGTCCACCAAGCCGAAGACCGCGAATGCCGCCACCTGCGCGACCTTCACCGGTGGCGTGCCGCTCGGCCTGTACACCGGTGCGCCGGCGGTTCCCGGCGTGGCCATCCAGCCCGAGTACCTGATCGAACAGTTCTCCCGCAGCAGCGGCCGCGTCCTCTACTACCGCATCACCGCGCGCGGCTTCGGCGTCTCCGACCGCACGCAGGTGGTCCTGCAGTCGTACTTCCAGCCCTTCACGATCAAGTGATCGCCGGCCACGTCGGCTCCTGAATTCATTCGAGGTCTTCCATGCGTCACTTCATTCGACGAACCTTCTGCATCGCGCTGGTCTGGGCCATGATGCCGCTGCCGCAGGCCTTTGCCGCCTCGACGGCCACCGTCTACACGCCGATCAGCCCGATTCCGGCGAATGCGGTGACCTATCCGGCCAAGCCCGCGATCATGCTGAACATGTCCAAGGACCATCAGCTGTTCTACCGGGCCTACAACGAGTTCACCGACTACGACAACGACGGGCAGCCCGATGGCGGCTACATCCACGCGATCCGCTATTCGGGCTATTTCGACACGGGCAAGTGCTACGCCTACAGCGGGACGACCGGCCGCTTCGCCTGGACCGCCGACACCACCGACAAGTACTGCGCCAGCGGCACCGGCTGGAGCGGCAACTTCCTGAACTGGGCGACGATGACGCGCATGGACATGGTCCGCAAGGTCCTGTACGGCGGCTTCCGCTCCACCGACACCAACTCGCTGACCGTGCTCGAGCGTGCGTCGCTGCCGATGGACGCCCACTCGTTCGCCAAGTACTACAACGGCACCGACATCAACCGGCTGACTCCGTACACGGGTCAGACGCAGATCACGATGTGCAACACGACGATCGACGCCAACGGCGCCTATTCGCACTTGACGACGAATGCGCCGTTGATGCGGGTCGCGAGCGGCAACTACTCGCTGTGGAATGCCAACGAACGCCGGCAATGCCGGTGGGGCGACGAAAACGGCTGGAGCAGCAACGGCAGCGGCAACGGCAACAGCTCCGCCGTGACCGGCCTGACCGCGGCCAACGACAATCCGCCGCGCACGGCGGCCCTTTCGGGCGGCAACAACGGCGACTTCATCGTGCGCGTCGAGGCGTGCAACAGCACGCACATCGGCGGCGAGCGCTGCCGGAAGTACCCGGGCGGCAACTACAAGCCGATCGGCCTGCTGCACGAGTACGGCGAGAGCGACCAGGCCGAATTCGGCCTGATCACCGGCTCGTTCTCGAAGAACACCTCCGGCGGCATCCTGCGCCGCAACGTGACCTCGTTCGTCCCCGAGGTGAACACGACGACCGACGGCACCTACACGTCCTTGGTCGGCATCGTCGGCACGATCAACAAGCTGCGCGTCTTCGGCTATGAATACGGCGACAGCAGCTACAACAACAACACCGACGGCACCTGCACGTACCAGCTGACCGCGCTCACGGACAACCAGTGCGCGAGCTGGGGCAACCCGATCGGCGAGATGTTTACCGAAGCGCTGCGCTACCTGAAAGGCCTGGCGCCGGCGGGGGACTACGGGTCGAATGCCGATGCGAAGGGCGACACGATGGGCCTGCCGCACCCGGCCTGGGTGGACCCGTTCACGCGCGGCACGACGACCGATGCGACCTTTGGCTCGCCGCAGTGCCGCCCGATCGACATCATCAACTTCAATGCCAGCGTCGTCTCCTACGACCGCGACACGCAGGCACCGTTCGCCGACCTCAATGCCACCGGTTCGCTGAACAGTTACGTGAATGCCATCGGCACCGGCGAAAACCTGACCGGCACCTTGCGCTTCGTCGGCCACACGGCCAGCGTGGACGACAAGGCGTGTACGGCGAAGACGCTGGCCAACCTGTCCGATGTGGAAGGCCTCTGCCCGACAGCGCCCGCTTACAAGGGCTCGTACAGCCTGGCGGGTGCCGCCTACTGGGCGCACACCAACCCGATCCGCAATTCGACGACGCTGCCGCTGACCGGCAGGGACACAGATCCGAATTTCCACGTCAACACCTACAGCGTGGCGCTGGCACCGGGGGTTCCGCGCATCACGGTGACGACCGGCGGAACGACACCCCTGAAGGCGATCATCCAGCCGTCGTACCTGCTGAACAAGCCGGGCGCCGATCCCGGCAACGGCACGCTGGTCGACTTCCGGGTCGTCAGCCAGACGGCCACGCACGGCAAGTACCTGGTGGTGTGGGAAGACTCGCAACAGGGCGGCGACTATGACCAGGACGCCTCGGGCATCCTGGAGTGGGACCTGAACGGCACGACGCTGAAGGTCACCACGTCCACCTTCGCCGACGCCACTGTCAATCCGCAGGGTTTCGGCTACACGATCTCGGGCACCAACCGGGACGGCGTCCACTTCCACTCCGGTATCCTGAATTTCAGCTACACCGACCCGACCAACCTGCCGGTCACCAAGACCGACGGCACGGCGTACGGCACTGGCGTGAACGCGTCCGGCGGCTGCAACGGCTGCAACAAGAACCAGGCGGCCAGCATGGCGACGTACACCGTCACCGGCAACAGCGGCGGCACGCTGGAAGACCCGCTGTGGTACGCCGCGAAGTGGGGCGGCTACAAGGTCACCTACAACAACGGCGTCGCGGATCTTCCCGATGCGACGAGCAAGTGGGACGTGAAGGACGCGAGCGGTGCGGCGAAGGTCGGCGGCGACGGCACGCCTGACAACTATTTCCTGGTGTTCAACCCGGATCAGCTGGAAGCGGCGCTGCGCGCGGTGTTCCAGGATGCGCTCGAGTCGTCGAACGCGGCCCCGGCCGTCTCGTCCAGCCAGCTGACGACCGGCGGCTTCAAGTACCTGGCCAACTTCGAGATCGCCAAGGTCTCGGGCGACATCGAAGGGTTCAAGATCCTGAGCAACGGTGCGTTCGACAAGACTGCCACCTGGAAGGCCAGCAAGGAACTGACAGCCATCGCCACGAACTCACGCAACGTCATCACCAATGACGGACCGGCGGGCGTCGGGTTCGACTGGGCGACGCTGAACGCGAGGACCAACTACAAGACTGCGCTGACGACCGGATCGGTCATCGCGCAGACGGATCTGCAGGCGGAGGCGACGGTCAACTACATGCGCGGCGACCGCAGCCAAGAGGGCAGCGGCGGCACGAAACCGCTGCGCGTGCGTCCGCTCACCAACATCCTCGGGCCGATCATCAGCGCGGCGCCGTGGATCCAGGAAAAGCCGGTGGCGCGCTACACGGCCGGCAACTACCCGGGATACGGTGCCTACGCCGCGGCCAAGGCCACCCGCAAGAAGCTGCTCTGGGCCGCCTCCGATGACGGCATGGTGCACGCGTTCGAAGCGCCTGCGGAGTCGGCCACGAGCACGCAGACCGGCGGCGCGCTGTTCTCGTATGCGCCGGGTGCGCTGGCGCAGCGCTTCTACGCGACCGGCCAGCAAGGCTTCGCCGTCACGGCGTATGTGGACGGCACGCCGTTCAGTGCGGATGTCTGGATCGACGACACGTCGACGACCAACACCGCCCTCGAGTGGCACACCTACCTCTTCGGCACGCTGGGGCGCGGCGGTCGCGGCGTCTATGCGCTGGACGCCACCACGCCGGACTCGCTGACGCAGGCCAATGCGTCGAGCGTCTTCAAGTGGGAGTTCACGGCCGACCATGACGCCGACCTGGGCTACGTGCTCAGCGACATCTCGGTCGAACCGGGCACCAACCAGCCGGCGCCTGTCGCGAAGCTGAACAACGGCAAGTACGGCCTGATCCTGGGTAACGGCTATAAATCGGCGGGTGGCCATGCCGCGCTGTTCGTGATCCCGGCCGACGGCCCGACCGCCGCGGGGAGCTGGGCCGGCCGCTACAAGAAGATCACCGTGGACGGCACGAGCACCGACAACGGCCTGTCGACGGCCACCTGGGTGGACCTGGACAACAACGGCACGGCCGATGTCGTCTACGCCGGCGACCTGAAGGGCAACCTGTGGAAGTTCGACATCTCGTCGAGCGATACCAACAACTGGAACGTCGCGTACGTCAACCCCTCCAGCGTCGCGCAGCCCCTGTACACCGCGCGCAGCCCCGCCAACGAGGTGCTGCCGATCACCGGTGCGCCGCAGTTCACCTTCCCGTCGATGGGTGGCGTGATGGTGAGCTTCGCCACCGGCCTGGCGAACACCAGCACGGAGTACCCGCGCAACAATGTCACGCAGCGGGTGTTCGGCATCTGGGATCGCCCGGACTTCACGGTGACGCCGAAGACGGCAGCCCGCCCGCGAGCCCTGCCGAGCGGCGTCAGCACGCTGGTTCAGCGCACGCTGACCCGGTCGGCGACGACGGGCATCGTGACGGTGGCGGCCGGTGCGGCGGTGGACTACCTGAACAGTTCGGGGGGTGCCAAGGACGGTTGGTTCATCAACCTTCCCGGCCAGTCCGAGATGGTGGTGTCGAACCTCGAGTACCGGTTGAACAACATCATGATGACTTCGATCCGGCCTCTCATCCGAACCGGCCGCATCGACACCTGCAGCGACCTGCCGCTGGCCACGTTGTTCGTCTTTGACCCGGTCACCGGCCTGCCCAACAGCAATGTGCTGGGCCCGCCCACGCTGGTCAATGGCGTGGTCGACTCCTACACGATCGGCGTCCCGGTGGATGACCAGAAGCTGCGCTTCGCCAACGACCGCACGCCGGCTCCAAGCCTCACCTCGTGCACCGCCGGCGAGGCGGGCTGTACTTGCACGGGCACGGGCGCGGCCGAAGTGTGCACGAAGGCACCCAAGTGCCCGGACGGCTCGGGCAGCCTGCGCGGCATCGGGCGCGATACCGACACCAACTTGTGCTTCTCGCAATCGAACTCCCGGATCCAGTGGCGCGAGGTTCCGGGCCTGCGAACCAAATAACAGGATGACTTCGATCATGAGGATTGACATGCGAAGCGGGACAAGGCGTGCGGGCGGCTTCACGCTGATCGAGTTGATGATCACCGTGGCGATCGTCGGCATCCTGTCGGCCATCGCGTACCCGTCCTATCGCGAGAGCATCGCGAAGGGGCGCCGCGCGAAGCTGACGACGCAGATGCTGGCGGCACAACAGTTCATGGAGCGCTGGTACAGCGAGAACTACGACTACTCGAAGAACACGGCCACTACGTCGGTGAACGATGCCGACCAGTTTCCGAAGCGTTTCGCGAAGGTGCCGCCGGAAGGGGACCAGTACTACACCCTGACCGTGATCGACCTGACGGCCACGACCTACACGTTGAAGGCCGTGCCCGAAGGGGGGATGACCGGCGACAAATGCGGTAACTTCACGCTGGACCAAAACGGCAAGAAGGGCGTGACGGGCACCGCCACCGTGGAAACCTGCTGGCGCTGATCATGCCGAGGGCAGGCCGGGGCCCCGCATCGCCGGGTGCCGGCCTGCTGCCGGCAGCGGTCGCGGCAGCCTTGCTGCACTTCGCCGTGCTGTACGCCGGGGCCGGGCCGGGTCCGGTGTTCACCGGCAGCGATCGGCAGGCACCGATGTCGGTGCGTGTCATTCCCCCCGAACCCATTCCCGTGCCAATCGCTGACCACGTCGCGACGCCACGGGTCCGGCCCATGCCGCAACCCGGCGAGCGCGCAGCCAAGGTCTTGCCGCCGGCGCAGGAGGCGGCAGCCGCCGCACCCCCAGCCGCTTCCGGCGTCGACCAGCCATCCACCGAGGCGCCGGGCGGCTACGACGTGCCGCCGATGCCGGAGCGCGGCTGGAACGTGGTGTTCCAGGCCATCGATCCCGCGGCGGAGGTCGACACCGTGGCCACCGTCGAACTGGAGGTGTCGGCCCAGGGCTTGATCCGGCACTGGCGCATCGTCGAGTCGAACGCGCCGCTGGAAGCGACCACGGCCCTGCTGCTCGGCATCGAAACAACTCCGATGCTGCCGGCCGTGCGCGACGGGGAACCCGTCGATGCCATCGTCCGGTATGAATTGCGATTCCTGAGGGTTCCGTCCAATTGACGACGCACTCGGATACGGTTCGTTGCCAACGGACCGGCGCGAGGATCATCTATCATCCGCTTCCGGCCATCGCTCACGCGGCCTGATCCTACGACCAGCGCATGTCCACCATCCCCTTGTCTCCCCCTGCGAACACCGGCGGCACCCTGATCGAACTGCGCGATGTCACCTGTGGCTACGGCGACCGGGTGATCCTCGAGAACGTCAACCTCAGCGTGCCGCGCGGCAAGGTGCTCGCGCTGATGGGCACCTCGGGCGGCGGCAAGACCACGGTGCTGCGCCTGATCGGGCGCCAGCTGCAGCCGATGAAGGGCCAGGTGCTGTTCGACGGCGTCGACATCGCCACCCTCGATGCGCAGGGCCTGCACGCGATGCGCCGGCGCATGGGCATGCTGTTCCAGTTCGGCGCGCTGTTCACCGACCTGTCGGTGTTCGACAACGTCGCGTTCCCGCTGCGCGAGCACACCAACCTCGGCGAGGCGATGATCCGCGACCTGGTGCTGATGAAGCTCAACGCGGTCGGCCTGCGCGGCGCGCGCGACCTGCTGCCGTCGCAGGTGTCGGGCGGCATGGCACGCCGTGTCGCGCTGGCACGGGCCATCGCGCTCGACCCCGACCTGATCATGTACGACGAGCCGTTCGCCGGCCTCGACCCCATTTCGATGAGCGTCGCCGCGACGCTGATCAAGGACCTGAACCACGCGCTGGGCGTCACCAGCATCGTCGTGTCGCACGACGTGGCCGAGACCTTCCTGATCGCCGACCACATCGTCTTCGTCGCCAACGGCAGGATCGCGGCGCAGGGCTCGCCGGCCGAGATGCGCGAGAGCGACGACCCGCTGGTGCAGCAGTTCGTCAAGGCGCAGACCGACGGGCCGGTGCGCTTCCACTACCCGGCCGTGTCGGTCGAGGAAGATTTCGGCGCAGGTTCCGGCGCAGGAGCAGCCCGATGAGCTGGTACAACCCCGCCGACATCGGCTTCTCGGTGCGCAGCAAGCTCGCCGGCGTCGGCGACGCGGCGCGCCTGTTCTTCCGGCTGGCCGGCCTCGGCAGTGCGAGCTTCGGCCGACCGCGCCTCGTCAGCGACCAGGTGTTCTTCCTCGGCAACCACTCGCTGTCGATCATCACGGTGTCGGGCCTGTTCGTCGGCTTCGTGCTCGCGCTGCAGGGCTACTACACGCTGCAGCGCTACGGCTCGGCCGAGGCGGTGGGCCTGCTGGTGGCGCTGTCGCTGGTGCGCGAACTCGGCCCGGTCGTCACCGCGCTGCTGTTCGCCGGCCGTGCCGGCACCTCGCTGACGGCCGAGATCGGCCTGATGAAGGCCGGCGAGCAGCTTGCCGCGATGGAGATGATGGCGGTCGACCCGATCAAGCGAGTGCTGGCGCCGCGCTTCTGGGGCGGCGTGATCGCGATGCCTTTCCTGGCGGCGGTGTTCAGCGCGGTCGGCATCATCGGCGGCTGGCTGGTCGCGGTGCCGCTGATCGGCATCGACGCCGGTTCGTTCTGGTCGCAGATGCAGGGCGGTGTCGACGTCTGGGCCGATGTCGGCAACGGCGTGATCAAGAGCCTCGTCTTCGGTTTCACCGTCACCTTCATCGCGCTGCTGCAGGGCTACAACTGCAAGCCGACGCCTGAAGGCGTGTCCGCCGCCACCACGCGCACCGTCGTGATGGCATCGCTTGCAACGCTGGGGCTCGATTTCGTGCTCACGGCCATGATGTTCTCGATTTGAAGAAAGAGGCGACGATGCAGAAATCTCGTCACGATGTGTGGGTGGGCCTGTTCGTGCTGATCGGCGCGGCAGCGGTGTTGTTCCTCGCGTTGAAGGCCGGCAACCTGCTGAGCCTGAACTTCGACGAGACCTACCAGGTGATCACCAAGTTCGACAACATCGGCGGGCTGAAGCCGCGCGCGGCCGTCAAGAGCGCCGGCGTGGTGGTCGGCCGCGTCGAGTCGATCGGCTTCGACGACAAGAGCTACCAGGCGCGCGTCGTGCTGCAGCTGCAGAAGAAGTTCGCGTTCCCGAAGGACAGCTCGGCCAAGATCCTGACGTCCGGCCTGCTCGGCGAGCAGTACATCGGGCTGGAGGCGGGTGCCGAGGAAAAGAACCTGGCGGCCGGCGACGTCATCAGCCAGACCCAGTCGGCGGTGGTGCTCGAGAACCTGATCAGCCAGTTCCTGTACAGCAAGGCGGCCGATTCCGGCGCGCCTGCGGCTGCGGCGGCGCCCGCCAGCGGAGCGAAGAAGTGAACCTGCGCGCGCTGCGTCTGCTGCGCCTGGCTTTCGCCGGCCTCGCGCTGGCGTGGCTTGCGTCGCTCACCGGCTGCGCGACGACCGCACCGGGGCCCGATGGCAAGCCGGTGCAGCGCGTCGACCCGTGGGAGAGCTGGAACCGCAAGGTCTACAACTTCAACGACGCGCTCGACACCGCGGTGCTGAAGCCGGTGGCCACCACCTACCGCGATGTCGTGCCGCAACCGACGCGGCGCGGCATCAGCAACATCTTCGGCAACGTGTCGGACCTGTGGTCGGCGTTCAACAACGTGCTGCAGGGCAAGGTCGACTCCGGCATGCAGGACGTGATGCGCGTGACCACCAACACGATCTTCGGTCTCGGCGGCTTCTTCGACGTCGCCACCGAGATGGGCCTGGAYCGGCACAACGAGGACCTCGGGCAGACGTTCGGGCGCTGGGGCATGAGTTCAGGGCCGTAC